>JAPYUD010000156.1:0-7506 GCA_029936215.1 Pirellulaceae bacterium
GCCGGGAGTGCCGGGTACCGCATCCCGGAATTGATTACCTCACCGGTCCACGCCAGCGTGATCGAAACCGCCAACACGCCGCACCCGGCCCTGGTCCACGATGCCGGCGAACCCAACAGCTTCCTGGTTCTTGACGCCCAGGGTCGCGGCGGGGATGCCCGGCTGCAGGCCCGGTTTCTCAATAAGCAGGGGCTGACGGTCCACGAGGTCGGCTTTCTGCGGCGGGAGTTGCAGCAGTCAGGACGTTGAAGTTCCTCCTGCCCGCTGCCCTGCTGATACGTTAAAATCCATCCGGTGAAACCAGTACTCCAGTGAGGATACCTGCCGTGACACGTTCTGCGATTGGCCTCCATGCACTTGCCCTGCTGCTGGCATTGGCTCTTGCCTTGCGGGTATCTGCCCAGGATCCGGAGGGTCGTTCGATCCCGGACACCGAATTAAGAACAACGGCGGACCTGCTAAGGGGATTCAACGACGAGGAACTCGCCGAGGCCCAACGCTCGATTCCCGAGCGGCCGGAGATTCCCCTGCGTGAGGCGATTCCCCGCATCGTGACGGTGCGTGGAATGGTCTACCGGGACGGGAATGCGGATGGCAAGCATGACGACGGCGATGCGGGAATGGCTGGTGTGCTGCTGACCGATGGGCAACGGGTGATGCGGACTCCCCCGAGTGGTGTCTTTGAACTGGTCCTGCGTATTGATGGTGAACCGCACGACCGTTTCGTGGCGGTCACGCGTCCGAGTGGATACCGGCCGACCAGCCCGTTTTACTTGAGGATTCCCTATGACGAGCAGCAGACGGAGTACGATGTGGATTTTGGACTTTTCCCGGAACCTGCCTCTGCACTTCGCGACTTCTGGTTCATGGCCATTAGTGACAGCCAGTTCACGAATCACTCTCAGATGATTCCCACCGCCAAGGACTACGCGCAGATCACCTCGGCACCTGGGAAACCCGCTTTCATGGTGACTGCCGGTGACCTGACGATGAACGGATCACAGTTCGAGTGGGACATGTACGATCACATTCGGGGGTCCTCCAAGATTCCGATCTACGAGGGCTTTGGGGGACATGATGGAAACTGCCTTGATCCTCGCTGCACGGTCAGTTTCGAACGCAGGATCGGGCCACCTTACTAC
The DNA here is from genome assembly GCA_029936215.1 of Pirellulaceae bacterium. Taxonomy (GTDB): domain Bacteria; phylum Planctomycetota; class Planctomycetia; order Pirellulales; family Pirellulaceae; genus SAT2750. The sequence continues at coordinate 1,143 of JAPYUD010000156.1, forward strand.
TCCTGGAACTATGGTGGCGTGCATTTTATCCAACTGGTGGTGGAAATGGGCTACCTCCGAACGCCGGCGCAGGTTCGCCAGCGGGAATGGCTGCAGGCGGATCTTGGGGCATTGCCGCAAGGGACCCCGGTCATCGCTGTGGCCCATTACCCACTCGATCCCGCCTGGTTTGACCAGCGGAAGGAAGAGGGGATCAACGTGATCTGCCAGATCGGTGCTCACTGGCACGTGGTCCAGGCGGGAAGTCGGCAGCAGGTCCCGGTGCTCAACAGCGCGCCGGCCAGGGGAAACGACTGGGGAGCCTATTCCCGAACGTATCGCTGGGTCCATGTCAAACCGGACGGGGTTCGTACCCAACTGCGCGTGGCCGGACAGTACAAGCGGTTGAAGGTCGTGGCACCTGGCCCGGAAGGGACGCTCGGTGAACAGCCGCTGGTTGTGCTGGCCTACGATTCTGCCCTGCTTGTCAAGAAAGTGGAGTGCCGCTGGACCGATCCGGAGGGGAAACGCAGCACGACGCTGTTGCAGGCCAGGGGGGACTGGACCTGGCATGGCACTTTTTCTCCGGGGACGCCTGGCCTCTGGCAGTGTGAGCTGGCGGCAACCGACGTGGCCGGGGGCCGCTGGGTACGTGGCCAGCAGGTGGATGTTGGTAACCGGAAGGTGAAAACGGCAGAACCAGGTGAAGATCTGCCCTGGATCATGGCTGGCAGTTCGCCGCGGCGGACCGGCGTGGGTCCGGCCGCTCCCCTTTTTCCCCTCTGGGTCCGGAATACCGGCAGTATTCATGTGCTGCATAGTTCCCCGGTCGTGGTGGACGGGCGGGTCTACGTCGGCGTTGGGAATCCGAATGCAGGGACGCCCGGCGCGGGAGTGCTGTGCCTGGACGCCAGCAGCGGGGAGACTCTCTGGAAGGCAGACTCGCCGCTTGGAGATATTCGCGGGACGGTAAGCGTACACAATGGAGTTGTCTATGCCAGTACCGGCGAGGGGTGGGTGGTCGCCTATGAGGCTGAGGCAGGCACGTTGCTCTGGAGTCGCCCGCTGCACTCCTCTTACCAGCAGGGCCGGCCGCTGGGAATCATCAACACGCCGCCGGTTCCCACTGCCCATGGACTGCTGGTTGCCAATGTTCTTCGGCCGCAGCAACTTTTGAACTATGACACGGGCCAGGATCTAGCAACGCTGCCGGCGGATGTGGGATCCTACAGCAGTTTTGCCGCGATCGATGGAGGGATCATGTACTGTGTCCGCCGGGGCAAGGCCACGGCAATGACTTTTCCCGGCGGGGAAGTGAAGTGGGAACTGGAGGAGACATCACGATCCACCTCGCCACCGGTCGTGGCGGGTGGGAAACTGCTCTACTCATCCTCCGGTTACATGACGGCCCGGGATGCTGGCACGGGAGAAATTCTCTGGCGTGTCGGGCATGCTCATGCGGGCTACCAGAATGCGATTCCGGCTGTCTGGGATAACCAGGTGCTGGTCAATGGAACGAACTTTCGCTCACTGGACCTGGAGACCGGCAAAGAAAACTGGCTGGTTCCCTGTGGGCAGGAAATGGACCGCTTCGTGCGGTCTCGTCGGCAGGCAATTGGAGGCAGTTCAAGTCCCATCGTGGCGGGGGATCTCGCCTTCTTTGGACATGACGACACGTCGGTCAGAGCTGTCAATTCAGACGGCACGCTGGCCTGGGAACATCGCCTGGGAACTCCGATCAAGACCGCACCACTGGTGACCGGAAACCTGCTCCTGGTGCATGATTTTGCCGGCAACCTCTGGTGTTTTTCCGGTGATAAGTGAGCCAGCAGGGCAGGCTGCTTTTCTTTTGTCGTCGTGCCGGGGATAATCAATCACGATTTGTTTCCACGAGAGAGAGCCGGGGGGTGAGACGATGCAGAGACGTTACATGCTGGGCGTATTGGCCCTGGTGATTGGTTTTGGTGGGGCGCACCTCCAGGCGCAGCAGAAACCGATTCGAGCCCTGCTGGTGACCGGTGGCTGCTGTCACGATTACGCGCGGCAAAAACTTATCCTGGCGAGGGGTATCTCGGCCCGGGCCAATGTTGTCTGGACGGTGGCCCACCAGGGAGGAACCACCACCAATACCGCAATCCCCCTGTACCGGGACAAGAACTGGTCCGAGGGCTTTGACGTGGTGGTGCACAACGAGTGCTTCTCCAACGTCAAGGACAAGCAGTTCGTGGAGAACATCGTACGGCCGCACCGGGAGGGGTTACCCGCCCTGCTGATCCACTGTGCCATGCATTGCTACCGGGTGGGAGATAATCAGTGGTTTGACTTTGTCGGGATGCAGTCGCCAGGCCATGGTCCCCATTACTCTTACACCGTCGATAACATCAAGCCGGACCACCCAATCATGAAGGGGTTCGGGGAGAAATTCGTGGCACCGAAGGGAGAGCTATACCATTCCATTCGCCTGTTTGATACGGCGACCGCCCTCGGACAGGCCAATCGCCAGGGGGACAATGTCCCGCAGACCTGTATCTGGACAAACCAGTATGGCAAGGGACGAGTCTTCGCGACGACCATCGGCCACTACAACGAGACGATGGTTGAGCCAGCTTACTTGGACCTGGTGACGCGGGGGCTGCTCTGGGCCTGTGAAAAAGACCCGGACAAGGAATTCACTCCCACCGATGAAAAGGTCAACGAGGAGATTCGTGGCCTGGTGGCCATCAAGCTCAGTGCCAGTAAGGGGGGCGGCACGGTCAACATGCTTCCCACCAAGTGTTGTGGGGATGGGAACCTGGCCACGTCCGGAAAGATCTCGGTGAGCAGCGAGGAGACGGGAAAAAATAATCTTGCCAAGCACGCGGTCGACGGGAACCTGGCAACCCGCTGGTGTGCAGCGGGGGGGAACACCGGGGAACACTGGCAGGTGGATCTAGGCAAAGCGCAGCACGTCCAGTCCTTGCGTATTCACTGGGAGAAGAACAATGCAGCCTACCGGTACCAGGTGGAGGCCTCGGCCGATGGGGAATCATGGAAGACGATCGTGGACCAGTCCAAGAACACGAAGGTGGCAAAGATCACACCGCACATGGTGGACGCACCCGGGACTCGCTACCTGAAGGTCACTTTCCTGGGCTCCAACCCCCAGTTCTGGGGCAGTTTCTGGGAATTTGAGGCCTACCCATCCAAGGTACTTCCGGAACTACCCAAGGGACTCAGTAACGCCCCGGTAAAAGGGGCTGCGAATGCCGGTACCGGCGATGTGCAGGCGCCCGAGGGATTTGATGTCTCGCTGTTTGGCTCTCCTCCGGCGGTAAACTACCCTGTCTGCCTGGCAGCGGCCGCCGACGGGACACTCTTTGTGGGGGTCGATGAGCAGGGATCGCTTGGTAAGGAACCGGGACGAGGAAAGGTGCTTCGTCTGATCGATAGTGACGGAGATGGGAAAGCGGACAGGATCAACGAGTTTGCCCGCATGGATCATCCCCGTGGCCTCTTTTTTGACAATGACTCGCTCTGGGTGCTGCATCCTCCCTACCTGAGCGTCTACCACGACACCGATCACGATGGTACGGCGGACCAGCATGAGGTGCTGATTACGGGAATCAGTACCGACCAGGTCAACAAGCGGGGGGCTGACCACACAACCAACGGCATTCGCGTCGGAATCGATGGCTGGATTTATATCGCCGTTGGTGACTTCGGTTTTGTCGAGGCGACCGGGACCGATGGCAGAACTTTAACGCGGCGTGGGGGCGGTATTGTCCGGGTTCGGCTCGACGGGAGCGAGATGGAAGTCTTCTCCTGGGGACAGCGTAATATCCTGGATGTCTGCATCGATCCGTACATGAATATCTTCACCCGTGACAATACCAACGACGGGGGTGGGTGGGATATCCGCGTGAGCCACGTGCTGCAGTCGGGGAATTATGGTTATCCCTCGCTTTACAAGAACTTTACCGAGGAGATGATGCCACCACTGGCCGATTATGGCGGGGGAAGTGGCTGTGGTGCGATGTTCCTGCATGACCTGCGTTGGCCGGAGGGATTTCGTAATTCTGTCTACACCTGTGACTGGGGCCGGAGTGAGGTCTACCTTCATAACCTGCCGGGCTCCGGGGCGACGTTCAAGCCGCACCAGGAACTGTTCCTCAAGATTCCCCGTCCCACCGATATTGATGTGGACGGGAGCGGCCGGATGTACGTGGCCAGCTGGAAGAACGGCAAGTTTGCTTACGATGGCCCCAACATTGGTTTTGTGGCCCAGGTCATTCCCCGGGACTTTGTCCCTCGACCTTTCCCGGTTCTTGGAGAGGCAACGGACGAGCAGCTGATTGGCTGGCTCGCATCACCGAGTGCGGTGTATCGGCTTCACAGTCAGCGGGAGTTGTTGCGCAGGACGCCAGACATCTCGCGTCTTAAAGAAATAGTTGAACTCGCCAGGGATGATTCTGCCCCACTCTACGGCCGGGCAGCGGCTGTTTTCACCATCAACCAGTTTCCTCGATTTGATGTCATCGAGATCCTCGTCGACCTGGCAAAGATGCCTGGTATTCGCGAGGTTTCCTTACGCGCCCTTACGGATCATGTAGATCGATTAGAACGTGTCCCGGCAGCTCCACTCGTCGCGGCCTTGAAGGACGAGAATCCCCGCGTCAGGGCCCAGGCGCTGATCAGCCTGGGGCGACTGGGAAAAGTGGAGACCGCCGAGGCGATTTTGCCGCTGACAATGCGTGAGCAGGGTTCCTCTTTGCCGACCGGGGAACCGGTCTTTAACCAGCCGGACCCGGGGCGAGTGATCCCGCACCTGGCCGTGCAGGCGCTGGTCGCGGTCAATGGGGTGGAAGCCAGTCTCAAGGGGCTCGCCGGGCCTTCCCACGATGGTGCCCAGTGGGCACTGAAATATATGCACAGTAAGCAGGCGGTCGACGGACTGATCAGACTGCTCAGCACCCAGCGGGACGACGAACGTCGCCGGGCCACTTTAACGACGCTCGTTCGGCTTTATCACCGGGAAGCACCGTACAAGGGAGACTGGTGGGGTACCCGGCCCGATACGACCGGCCCTTACTATGACCGTGCCAGGTGGGAGATGAGCGAGGCAATTGCCAGCGTGATCCGTACCGTGCTGAAGGAAGATGACGAACTGACATCCAAGCATGTGCTGGCCCAGCTTGCCCGTCATCGTGTTTCGATCGAGGGCCTGCCATCCCCCGGGGAGGTAACGCCGGCCGAGCAGGTCAAGCCACTGGTTCTTCCCAAGGCGGATCCGAATGACCCGGCCCAGGTGGGCAACCGGTCGTTCGACGAGGTGCTGGCCGACGCGATCAAAATGACCGGGGATGCAGCGCGTGGGGAGAAACTCTTTGTCGCCCAGTCATGTATCCACTGTCACACCACAGAGAATGGCCAGAAACCGAAGGGGCCGCACCTGGTGGATATTGGTCGCCGTTACAAGCCGGCCGAACTGGTTGAATCGATCCTCAAACCAAGCGCCAAGATCGCCCAGGGATTTGATACCTACGGTTTTGTGACCGACGAGGGTAAGGTGGTGGTCGGTTTCGTTGCCAGTGAGAGTGCCCGGCAGGTGGAAGTCCGGCAACTTGACGGAGTGCCGGCCGTGCTTGCCAAGGAGAACATCGAGCAGCGGGTCAAGCAGACCAAGTCGATGATGCCCGAGGGAATGGTCAGTAACCTGACTGCCAGCCAACTGGCAGACCTGCTGGCTTACCTGCAATCGCTCAAGTAACCCCCCCCCTTTCTCTTCAAGGAGCATGCCGTGGTGTTACCAGCCCGCTGGATATTGTCTGCCTGTGCAATCATTGGTCTCTTCTCGGCGGACCTGGCCTCGGCCCCCCGGCTGGCGTCCGTGTTTGGCGACCAGATGGTCCTGCAGCAGGGCCGCCCCGTCTCGATCTGGGGTTGGGCCGAAGCGGGTGAAGAAATCCAGGTGGAATTTGCTGGGCAGAAGAAAAAGACTGAGGCTGGGGATGGTGGCAACTGGAGCGTGACCCTGGAACCCCTGGAGGCGAGTTTTGAAAACCGTGACCTGGTGGTCGAGGGTGCCAGTGAGAAAGTGACACTCGCCCGGGTGCTGGTGGGTGAGGTCTGGCTCTGTGGCGGCCAGAGCAACATGGCAATGACACTTCGAAGCAGCGTCAACCGTGACCTGGAAATTGCCTCGGCCGATTATACCGCGATCCGTTTCCTGAGAGTTCCGCTTACCAGCCGGGGAGCCCCGCAGCCGGACCTTCCTGCCGTGGAGGCGGACAAGGCAGAGGGCAACTGGCAGACCTGCACGTCGGATCGAGTCGGCGAATGTTCCGGGGTGGCATATTACTTTGGTCGCCGGCTTCACCGGCTGCTGAAGGTGCCGGTTGGCCTGGTC
>JAPYUD010000157.1:0-7497 GCA_029936215.1 Pirellulaceae bacterium
CCAGCACGTCCGTGCCGCGGTCATCTTTGACCGGGACGTTGGGCTTTAGTGACAGCGCATAGAATGTCCCCCCAGTGGCCTTTTCGAAGGTAACCATCTGGGAATCCTGGTTGTCCTGGGCAATTGCCAGAGACGTGACAAACAGAAATGAGTACGCCACCAGTGATGCCGTAACGATAGACAGAAGACTGCGTTTGGACATGTCTAGAAACTCCAACGCAAGAAAATGAATGGGCTCTCCCTGTTCCGGCAAGGAAGATTATGAACCGGCCTTGTTTTGAGTCTCATCGGCGCAAGGCACTGCATTCATCGATGTTTTATTGTATTCATGGCGATGCCATTACTCCACAAGAAAAGTGTAATTTGGGGGATCTTGATAAGATTTTCAGCTTCAACCATCGTTATTCCACTCGTTTGGCACAGCCTCTGAAGGAGCCTGGGGATCTGCTGTAACGGACTATATTGAATATGACGCTTATGCCGTCGATTCTGGCCTTCTTGTAATTACCAAGGCAACCCGTGGTTGGCTTCCAGCGATAACGAATAATCGGGTTGCGACAGCGCCGGGACCCAGAAAATCAACATTGAGGGGTGCTCAGATTCCCCCTTGGGCTTCTTGTAATGGGCTTTGCAGGAGAGATTCCACTGGGATCCATTCGAGGGATCGCGGCCCGAGAAAAGAGGAGAGTGTGGGCTGGAAAACCAGTCTTTTCCTGGACCCGGGAAGAAGCGGGACAGTTTGTTTTTCGCCAGCGAAGACTACTTCCCTATGCAGTAGAGGAACTTGTCGGTCCGCAGCAGTAACTGGCCCTTGTGAACGGCAGGGCAGGCATTGGTCCGGCTGTTATCCTCACCAAGGACATTGTGGCCGAGCAGTTCGAACTTGGGACTGGCCGAAAGCACGTAGGTTCCACTGTGCATCGATGCGCAGTAGAGCTTGCCATCAGCCACGATCACCGAGGAATAGACCAGCCCGGGACGTGGCTCCAGGCGGGCCTGGTACTTCACCTCGCCCGTTGCTGCGTCGAGACAGTTGGCCACTCCCAGCCGTTCATGGATCCAGTAAATGTGACCATCATGGTAAACCGGTGAAGAGACATTGGATCCCTTGTCGGTAATCCACAACCTGTGAGACTCCGTCACATCTCCTCGACCTCCGGTACGAACAGCCAGGGCCGTGTTCTTTCGTCCCCCGATGGCATACACGATTCCCTTGTCAGCAACCACGCTGGGGCAGACGTAGCCCCGGTCCGGGATACCGACACACTGCCAGAGCTGTTCACCGGTTGACGGGTCAAAACCCAGTATTTTCTCGGGAATGCTGACCACCAGCTCGGTCTTCCCCTCCGCTGTTTTTGCCAGCAGCGGAGTATTCCAGGAACCACGGATTCCCCCGCTCCGCCAGACTTCCTTGCCGGTCTCCTTGTCCAGTGCGACCAACGCACCACTTTCAATACTGGCATTAATAATCACCAGGTTTTCATGTAGCAGTGGTGAGTTGGAGGATCCCCAGCCTCTCGTGTTATCACCGACACGGGTGTTCCAGATCTCCTTGCCATCGAGGTCGAGGCAGTAGACACCACTCTTGCCGAAAAACAGGTAGAGTCGCTTGCCGTCGCTGATCGGTGTGCTGGAGCTGTAGCCATGCCGTGCGTTGTTGCCACCGCTGTAGGTGGACTCGGGAAGAACCGGTTTGAAGTCGCGGACGAAGAGAATCTCTCCTGTCTCACGATGGATTGCCACCAGGTGTCGCTTGAGGCTCTCGACCTGGCCCGGCACCTCGATCTGCTCGGCATAGCCGGAGTAGCTGGTGAGATAGACTCGATCCCCCACTACGATTGGGCTGGAGGTCCCCGGTCCTGGCAACTCTGCCCGCCACTGAATGTTGTCCTCCTTGCTCCAGCGAGTGGGAATCCCGGTTTCCTGGCTCGCTCCAAGGCCACCTGGCCCACGAAACTGGAGCCAGTCCGCAGCATCTGACGTTACAAGCATGCCAGGTGAGGTGATCAGAATGAGAGGCAGGATCTGTAGTAGCCGGGAATTCAAAAAGAGATTCATCAACAATGTCTCCGTGGGGATGGTTGAAAGGACGGGGATTGACCAACTAGGCTAGGGGATCGCCAAGCGTGTTCCGCGGGCAGTATGGACGTGATTCTAACAGGTCTCCAGTGTAGGAAAAGCAACTACCATGCTCAGAATCGGTGTTACCGGATCCGGTTTCATGGGGCGAACGCATGTGGAGGCTGCCCGCCGTCTCCCATCGACCGAGATCGTTGCCGTGGCAGGAGGATCGCGGGCGGCCGGCCTGGCAGAGGATTATGGCATCGAATGGGAAAAGGATACGCACGCCCTTTTGACCCGCCCGGATATTGACGCGGTCGTGATCTCCACACCCCACCATTGCCACCTTGATGAAGCGATGCTGGCTGCCGACCAGGGCAAGCATGCCCTGGTCGAAAAACCACTGACCACCTCCGTGGCCGATTGTGACAGGTTGATCGAGGCTTTTTCTGACCACCAGCTGACGCTGGCAGTGGGTTACCACCAGCGATTCAGGGAGTCAAACCGCACGGTTCGTGAACTGATCCAGTCCGGCGCGATTGGAGAAGTGCGGGGGATCCAGATGTCTGCCCTGTTTGACATCGAGGCGCTACGCCAGGACGAGGGGTTCGGTGGGGGCTGGGACTGGTGGAAAGATCCTCGTAGTATTGCCCACTTGATGAATAGTGCTCCGCACAACGTCGATCTTTGCCGCTGGTGGCTCAAGAGTGAGATCCACCATGTGGCTGCTGCGAGCGGAACCTTCCGGGAAGAGAACCCTAACGAGAATACGACCATGGCCCTGCTGGTCTTTGACTGTGGTGTAACCGCCACTTTCTGGTCATCGAGTGTTTGTCCCAGTCCCGGATTTACCGGTGAGGATTTTCGCTTTCGGATCATGGGAGATGGTGGCCTGATCGATGCCAACCCATTTGGTACGATCCAGCTTGGCAGGCAAGGAGAATGGGAGCTCGTCTACGAACAACCCCGGGTAGCCTTTGATGATTCCCAGGCGGCCTTCACGTCGGACGGACGGATGCAGGCCTATTGTGATCAGATGCAGGCCTGGGTTGACCGCATCGAGGGGCAGCAGAGCGAGGCAGGGGATGCCGAGGATGGCCGCGCGGGGGTGGCTGCCGTGGTCGGCATGCTGGAAGCCTCGGCCTGCCAGGGAGTGGTACAACTGGAACGGTCCTCTGGCTCTGGGGGGAAAGATGGTTAGCGAACCCTGGTTTTTCTTTTGCTGTTGCCAGCAGGGAGCAGAATCGGCACTCAAGGCGGAACTGGCACGTCGCCTTCCCGAGGCCCGCTTCTCTTATTCCAGGCCCGGTTTCTGTACGTTTAAGATGCCATCCGAGAAGGCTCCCTCCACGGCCCTGCAGCTTCCCATGGTGTTTGCCCGCACTACCTCGATATCCCTGGGGCGCGTTCGAGGGTCACTGCTGGAGCAGGCCGATGAGGTGGCGAGAATCGTCGGCCAACAACCAATCGGCCAGCTCCATGTCTGGAAACGAGACTCTTCTCTTCCGGGTGAGGGGGGCTTTCAGCCGGGGCCGGGCGACGAGGAAAAACAGCTTGGCCAGCAGCTGGCAGAGAGGCTCCTGGATACCCGACAGGATATCTTTGCGGGCGAGACCGTTCCAATTGCGAATCATACGGCCCGGCCGGGTGACCACGTGCTGGATTGCGTTGAAGTGGAAGAGGGCGAGTGGTGGATCGGATGGCACAGCGCGTCGGGAATTGCCTCCCGCTGGGCGGGCGGCGCGTTCGGTCGCTCACTTCCTCCCCATGCGGTAAACCGGGCCTACCTGAAAATGGACGAGTCGATTCGCTGGTCCGGGATTCGCCTTCAGGCGGGAGACCGCTGCGTGGAAATCGGCAGCGCGCCGGGAGGATCCTGCCAGGCACTGCTGGACCGCGGATTGAAAGTGATCGGTATCGACCCGGCTGAGATGGATGAGCGGGTGGTTGCACACGAGTCCTTCAAACACTTGAAGAAACGGGTAGCGGACTGCAAGAGAGAGATCTTTCGTCAAGTCGACTGGCTGATAGCGGATGCCAATGTCGCCCCCCGGTACACGCTTGACAGCATCCAGGACATTGTTAAGCACTCCTCGGTTCATGTCCGTGGAATGCTGATTACCCTGAAGCTGCTGGAATGGAAACTGGCAGACGAGATTCCCGCGTACCTGGAACGCATTCGGAGCTGGGGTTACCAGGATGTGAGAATTCGACAGCTTGCCTCCAACCGCCAGGAGGTCACCATGGCGGTACTCAAAACCCGTTCCTTCCGGCGACGGGTTCCACGACGTGACTGAGTCTCCTGTCGGCGGCCAGTTCCCCTTGATTTCTTTTGCCAGGGGAACAAGTATTCACCTATCCCAGGTAGCAACTAGGCGTTTTCCCCAGATTGAAGGACGTGGCAGATGAACAGGACAATTCTCATCGTGCTACTGGCGGTATCCGCCGGGCTGGTTTCCGGTTGGCATTGGCGAGGCGAGAGATCGCCGAAAAGAGTGCAGGCCCAGGGGGTGGTGAAGCTGCCGGCAGGGGATCTTTTCAGCCCGGCAGAGAAGGTGAATATCGGGGTCTACGAACAGGTCAACCGGAGCGTGGTCCACATCACGACCATGTCTGCACGACTTGACTCGTTCCTGCTTTTTGAAACACCCACCGAGGGGGCAGGGTCGGGATCCGTGATCGACCAGAAGGGACACATCCTGACGAACTACCACGTGATTGCCGGCGCGCGAGAAATCCGCGTGCGGCTGTTTGATGGACAGGAATATGTAGCTGGCCTGGTCGGGCAAGATCCACTCAATGACGTTGCCGTGATCAAGATTAATGCTCCGGCCAGCTCCCTGATCCCGATTCGCCTGGGGGATTCATCGGACCTGCGTGTTGGTCAGAAGATCCACGCCATCGGCAATCCGTTTGGCCTGGAACGGACGTACACGGTGGGCATCATCAGTAGCCTCAACCGGACCCTGCCGGCCTCGAATCATCGAACCCTCAAGTCGATCATCCAGGTGGATGCGGCATTGAACCAGGGGAACTCAGGAGGGCCGCTGCTCAATAGCAGGTCGGAAATGGTGGGGATGAACATGGCGATTGCCAGCCGTGTCGGGGAGAATAGTGGCGTCGGGTTTGCCATTCCCGTCAACACGATCAAGCGAATTGTCCCACAGTTGATTGAAAGCGGCAGGATAATCCGGGCCGACATCGGGATTACCCGGGTCTACCAGACCGATGAGGGATTGTTAATTGCCACGCTCGCGCGTGGCGGTCCAGCCGAGCAGGCGGGCCTGCGTGGATTCCGCTTGGTACGGACAGAGCGTCGACGAGGTCCATTTGTCTACGAGGAAACGCGAGTGGACCAAAGCCATGCCGACATGATCGTGGGTTTCAATGGCAGGAAAATTGATACCGTGGACGATTTTCTTACCGAGGTGGAAATACGGCAACCTGGTGAAAAAGTACGTCTCAAGGTGATTCGTGGAGGAAAACCGGTCGAAATTGATGTCACCCTGGATAAAGAACGCTGAGAAATCGCTAGGAGCCGCAAAACTGTCCGGTATTTGTGGGGTTATTAGCTAGTGAGGGCCGTTTTTTGGCCGCTCTGACTGAGTAAACTGTGCCATAATAATGCCAGAGTTGATCGGTTACAGGTTTTCTGTAGACTACGCAAACAGTACGTGCCAAAGGTTTTTTGCCCGATTGGCAGTTTGATAAAGACAAAGCCCTAACATCGTTAAATTTTTGGAAATCACCGGTCCCATGAAAATTAACATTCTGCTTCGATCTGCCAAGCTGTTTCTTTTTGTTGTCATCGGCCTGCTTGTCATGGCGATGGACAATCCGCTGCTGGCCCAACCACCTGGTCGTGGTGGGAGCAGTCGTGGTGGCTCCGGTGGTGGACCGGGTGGTGGTGGAGGTCCCCTCGACTTCCTCCGTCGACTTGATGCGAATGGAAATGGGATGATTGATCCGGATGAACAGGGACGGGCACGGCCCTTCCTGGAGAGGATGTCCAGTGATCTGCGTCTGGATCTTTCCCGCCCAATCCCGTTGGAAAGAATCAGCCAGGGAATGGAACGGATGCGACAAGGACAGCAGTCCGGTGGGAGCAGCAGCCGGGGAAGTAGTGGTGGGGGTGACAACTTGAGGAGTGGATACTCCAGTAGGCCCGATAGCGACGCTCTGCTTCCTGGATTCGGCGAAGAAGAATTCCTGGACTTGATTCCTGGTTTTGGACCGCTCGGGGAATCCCTGGATGTGGAACTTGAACAGGCAGATCGAGATGAAGCACAGCAGACAATGCGTCGTTATGATCGCAACCGGGATGGTGTCCTGAGTGCAGAGGAAATTCGCCAGGGACGCTGGCGGGATAACCCGCTGGCACAGGACCGGAACGGCGATGGCAAGCTGACGCTGACGGAACTTTCCGCACGCTATTCGATCCGCCGGTCAGCAACCCAGGATCGGGAACGGCGGGAGGAACAGGCCAGTCAGAACCAGCAGACCAGTAGTAGTCGCTCGGGTTCCACCAGTAGTCGCTCGGGTGGCGGCGGACAACAGGGTGCCAGTAGTAGTAGCCGCTTCGGTAGAGGTCAACAGGCCAGCAGTAGCAGCCGCTTTGGTGGTGGACAACAGGGTGGCAGCAGCAGCCGGGGTGGGAGTCCCTGGGGTGGCGGCCAGAGTGCCCGTGGAGGGAGCAGTAGTGGTGGTGGTACCGACCGGATGGCCGCCTTCGCAGACAGCATTTTCCAGCGTTATGACACGAACAAGAGTGGCTCGCTTGAAAAGGACGAATGGAAGAACTTTCGCACGGATCCCTCGGCTGCGGATACCAACAAGAGTGGTAGAATCAGCAAGGAGGAACTGAGCAAGTGGATGTCCAATCGTTTTTCCCAGGCCCGTGGTGGTGAATCAGGTGATGCTCGTGGTGGAGGTCGTGGGGGAAGCAGCGGAAGAGATGGCCGCTCAGCCGGGTCCTCCGGTGAAGGATCGGGTTCTTACCGTTTCCTGATGCCCCAGGAACGGCTTCCCGATGGGCTACCCGACTGGTACAAGAGCCGCGATGCGAATGCCGATGGCCAGATTCGCATGTCAGAATTTTCCACGAGCCAGTGGAGTGAGAAGACGCTGGCGGAATACTACCAGTTTGACTTGAACAAGGACGGAGTGATTACCCCGGGCGAGTGCCTGGCGGCCGTGCAAAAAGGTGCGGTTTCCAGCGGCTCCTCATCTCGAGGATCGTCGAAGAGCGGACGTGGTGATAGCGGAAGATCGGAATCTTCCAGTGCCAGTAGTGACACCAAGTCAGGTGGTAGCAGCAAGCCAGCTGCTGGAGGAGGAGAGATCAATCCCCGTTATATGAAATACGCCGTCGGCAAAATCCAGGAACAGGATTTCAACAAGGATGGCGTGCTCACGAAGGAAGAGTGGTCGAGAAGT
>JAPYUD010000158.1:0-7496 GCA_029936215.1 Pirellulaceae bacterium
TCTTGACACCATACAGGAGGGATACTACGATTCGAACCAACATGGCCAATAGAGAGCAAATTTTTGCTGAGTTATGGGTCTTGTTGGGACGCGCCCCTCAGATAATCGCATGGCAAAAACAGGTGGACAAACGAACTCTTGGAGAAATCTGATTTGTATCAGCATTTTCCCTGTTTAATGGACGCTCTTTCGACCGAAATGTGACGATGAGAGGCTGTTTAAGAGAATCCGACCAGAGTATATCTCCCAGAGCGAACAAGGAGAAAAGTACAAATGACTCACGTTGTATGTAAAGCATGTTTCGGCTGTAAGTACACGGATTGTGTCACCGTTTGCCCGGTGGAATGTTTCTATGAAGGTGAACAGATGCTCTACATCCACCCGGAGGACTGCATCGACTGTGAAGCATGTATTCCGGAGTGCCCGGTAGAAGCGATCTTCCTGGAAGAGAATGTTCCAGAGGGTGAAGAGGGTTTCATCAAGCTGAATGCAGAGATGTCGATGGCGGATGATGCAGTCGTCATTACCGAGCAGCAAGAACCACTCGCCGATCGCTAGTTGGTGCCAGTGGCGCGAACGCAAACAAAAAGGCCTGGAACCATCCTGCGGTGGTACCAGGTTTTTTGTGCGCCTGGGCAGTTCAACAGGACCCCACCAGGAATGTCTTCCAGAGCAGGTAGTGGTCACTGTTCTCTTCCACCGTCAGCAGGGATTGCTGGGCTGGTTTGCAGGGTTGCTGCTGGAGTTTCATGTGAGCCTGCCCTGGCGTCCGCCCCCCCTTGGTGGTATTGCACTTCACGCAGCAGCAGACGATGTTTTCCCAGTTGGTGTTGCCCCCCTGGCTGCGTGGCACGACATGGTCAAGACTCATCTGGCTGAGCGTCAGCTGTTTTCCACAGTACTGGCAGCACTGCTTGTCACGGGCAAACAGGTTGCGGCGGTTGAATCGGAGCGGCTGGTGATAGACACGATCAAAGCGGGTCAACCGCACGATACGAGGGACCAGCATCCGCTGTTGCACCAGCCGAATCCATTCCTCCTGGCTTCCTTCAATCTCATCCTGCAAAACACTGAGCTGGCACCAGCTATCGAGGTCATAGTTTACGTATTGCCCGTTTTCGCGGTCGATCACCTCGGCAGTCTCACGGTAAAGCAGCAGCAACGCCTGGCGGAGTGGTACTAGGTGGATGGCCATGTAGTAGCGATTGAGCACGAGGACGCTACTGCTGAGCCAATTGGATTGCATGCCGATCATGGGCAGAGCCTCGCCGGCAGCGGGAAGTTAGTATGAGTGAAAGCGTTGGACTCCTTGGGATGGGGAGCGACTTCGTTACCATGATGTTAGCGGAAGGGGGATCCCCTGATCAAGAAATTACTGCGGCGGGCTGGGTCACGATTCTGCCAGAGAATGACTTGCTTCCAAGCTCGCATTCCCAGTAGGATAAGGGTGTTGTCCTTGGTGACAGCAACCAGCCGGGTTGGCACGGAACGCCGCTCGCTCAACGGTACCCCATGGCAAAGGGTCTTGGCGATGATTCATTATTCTTGTGATCGCTGCAAACGACTGATCGATCCTGAAGTTGACCTGCGATACGTTCTTCGCCTTGAAGTCCAGGCGATCATGGAACCACTCGATTCGGATGACCTGGATGACGAGCGAGATCACCTGCTCGAAATCCAGGAGATGCTCGAAGAACTCGAAGAGGGGGAGAGTGATCAGATCGCCGACGACTTCTACCAGAAGCATCGTTACGACATCTGCGCTGATTGCTACCACGAGTACCTCAAGAACCCGCTCGGACGCGAGGTTCCCATGCGAGTTGGTTTCAGCGAAAACTAGTTCGCTTCCGGTTGCTCGTTGCTCCTGTGCGTTCTCTCCTGTGCCGATCGTGATGCGCTCGTTTCGTTGCCTGCCCGCTCCCCAGCCCCCTTTTCGGCTGCTAGAATCGCCTCTTTAACCCTGGAAGATGACCATTTTTACGAGTGAGAAACGTTGGCGATGAGAATTGCAGTGATTCCCGGTGACGGAACTGGCCCGGAAGTGACCAACGAGGCGCTCAAGGTGCTGGCCGCAGTTGCCCAAAGGCAGGGGTTTGATTACGAGCTGACTCCTTACGAGTTTGGAGGCGAGCATTACCTCAAGAGCGGCGAGATCCTGCCGGAGGGTGCCGTTGACGAGTTAAAGCAGCACGATGCTATTTACCTCGGTGCGGTAGGCCATCCTGACGTTGCCCCTGGGATCCTGGAAAAGGGCCTGCTCTTGAACCTCCGTTTCCAGCTTGACCAGTACATTAACCTGCGGCCTGTGGAACTCTACCCCGGCGTGGAAACCCCGCTCGCAGGCAAGGGACCGGACGACATTAACTTTGTCGTGGTCCGGGAGAATACCGAGGACCTCTACTGTGGTGTTGGTGGTTTTCTCAAGAAGGGGACAGCGGATGAAGTTGCTACCCAGTCCGCCGTCTACACCCGCAAGGGATGTGAACGTTGTATCCGCTGGGCCTTCGAGTATACCCGCCGCCGAAACAACCCCTCCGGCAAGCGGCTCACGCTGGTTGCCAAGACGAATGTGCTGACTTTCGGCCATGACCTCTGGGACCGGACGTTCCGGGAGGTTGCCGAGGAGTACAGCGACGTGGAAGCGGATTACAACCATGTCGATGCCTGTTGCATGTGGATGATCAAGAACCCCGAGTACTACGACGTGATCGTGACCACCAACATGTTCGGCGACATCATCACCGACCTGGGTGCAATGATACAGGGTGGGATGGGAGTTGCCGCCGGTGGGAACATCAACCCGGACGAGGGGGGGACAAGCATGTTTGAGCCGATGGGTGGCAGTGCCCCGAAGTACACCGGCCAGAACGTGATCAATCCGATTGCGGCAATTGCCGCGATGGGGATGCTGCTGGAACATTCCGGGCAGGAGGTTGCCGGCCAGCAGGTGATCGAGGCGATCAAGCAGGTGACCGGCACCCGGATGGAGAGCCAGGCAGCTGGTCGCATGGGGCATTCCACCAGCGAGGTCGGGGACCTGGTCTGTGAGGCCCTCTAGCTGTGCATGCGGGGCAGGGGATCTCCTGCCTCGATGATCCGTGCTTCCAGGCAGGCCAGTTCGTGAAGCCGCTGGTTGACCTCCTCGTCACTTGCAAAATCCCGTGCGCAGCGTACGTAGGTGGCGTGGTGGCTCGCTTCTGACTCGAAGAGACTGCCATAAAAGTCGGCCAGTTCCACGTCATCCAGATGCTCTCGTAGCAGGTCGAAACGCTCGCAGCTGCGAGCCTCGATCAGCCCGGCCACCAGCAACCGGTCTACTGCCCGCCCCGGTTCCCGCTTGCGAATCAATGCCGCCAGCTGGGCCCCGTAGTTGCTCTGCCGGATCCGTCGGAAACGGATGCCTCGCCGATCAAGCAGCTCCCGAACAAGGTGAAAATGTTCCAGTTCCTCGATCACGATCGAGCTCATGGCCCGGCAGAGAGCATCGTTCTCGACGTAGGCGACCAGCAGGTTCAGTGCTGCACGGGCTGCCTTGTTTTCACAATGGGCGTGGTCGATTAGGATCTCTTCAAGGTTCTCGTCCACCTGGCGAAGCCAGCGGTCGGAAGTTGTCGATTGCAGGTTCAACATGGTTTTCCGGGGGTCGCCCTGGAGTGTTCTGGTGCTGGCGGGAAACCCCGGGCCAGCAGGTTTCATTATGGCGGCTTGCCCATTGCCTTAGAAGCACCAGCGGTCCCGCGTATCATGATCTTGCTCACCGCCAGTGACATCCGCAAGTACTTCTCCAGGGACCCTGTTCTGGACGGGGCCTCATTCCAGGTGTCTACCGGTGAAAGGGTGGCGCTGGTGGGCCCCAATGGGGCCGGCAAGACAACGCTCTTGAATATTATGAGCGGAGAGCTGGAGGCGGACGGCGGGGAGCTTGAGGTCCATGGGAGCTGCTCGATCGCTTTCCTTCCTCAGCGGCCCGAATTTTCAGCTGGGACAACACTCTGGGACCTGGCGATCGCGCCGCTCGAGCCAATTCGAGAAATGGCTCGCCGGGCCGAGCAACTGGCCGTTGAGATCGGGAAAAGCGAGCAGCCAGAGGATCGTCAGCCGCTGGAGAAGGAGTTCGACCTGCTCGAGCACCGGCTGCGGGAACTGGATGGCTACCACCTCGACCACCGCGTCGAACGGGTACTGGATGGCCTCGGGTTTGATCCCGCCAGCTACCAGCAACCGGTAGAGCAGCTCAGTGGCGGCCAGCAGAACCGGTTGCTGCTGGCCCGGTTGCTGCTGGATCCCGCCGACATGCTGCTCCTGGACGAACCCTCCAACCACCTGGACCTGGAAGCGACCGAGTGGCTCGAGGGGCACCTTCTTGGCTGTCGGAAAACGATCCTGATGGTTAGCCACGATCGCCAACTGCTGGACCGGCTGGCAACTCGCACGCTGGAACTCTTCCAGGGGACGGTTGTCTCCTACAAGGGAAATTACTCCCGTTACCTGCAGCAGAAATCACTGCGACTGGAGATTGAAAGGAAGACGTACCAGCGGCAGCAGGAGGAGATCGCCCGGCTGGAAGATTTCGTGCGGCGGCATCACCACGGGCAAAAACATGTTCAGGCGGAGGATCGCCGTAAGAAACTGGAGCGGATCGAACGAGTGGATTTGCCTCGCGAAGTGCCTTCCCCGCTGATGAGATTTCCCCAGCCGGAGCGGTGTGGGGATATCGTTTTCCGGGCCGAGGGGATCGGCAAGTCTTTTGATGGGGGAAGTCCACTCTTTGAGGACCTGCAGATGGATGTGGAGCGGGGACAGAAGTGGGGCATCCTGGGAGCCAACGGGACTGGCAAGACGACGCTTCTGCGCTGCCTGGTCGACCAGTTGCAGCCAGACCAGGGACAGGTCAGCTGGGGGAGTGGCGTGAAGATCGGCTACTTTGACCAGAAGCTGCTGGACCTGGAGGATCACCTGCCGGTGGTCGAGGCGATCCGGCCTGAACACAAGGAGTTTACCGAGCAGCAGCGGCGCGACCTGCTGGCTCGCTTTGGTGTTCAGGATGATGTTGCCCTGCAGGTGGTTGGCAGCCTCAGTGGCGGGGAACGATGCCGTGTTGCCCTGGCTCGGCTGGCGGCGCTGGATGCCAACCTGCTGGTACTGGACGAACCAACGAACCATCTCGACCTCTGGGCCCGCGCGGCACTGGAAAAGTCACTGCAGCAGTTTGACGGTACCGTGCTGGTTGTCAGCCATGACCGATTCTTCCTTAACCAGGTAGTCGACCGGCTGCTGGTGCTGGAACCGGACCGCACACGGGTGATCCATGGCAACTATGATACCTATGCTCACATGGTCAAGCAGGGCCTGGCCGGCGGCACGACGGCAGAGGCCTCCTCTGAACCCGCCGCGGATTCGAGGCGGGGAAAGAAAAAAGAGGCGAGCCGGCGCCGCTTTCCCTACCGCAAGGCAGAGGAACTGGAAGCGGAGATCCACGAGTGCCAGTCCCGAATTGACCAGCTCTATGAGCAGCTGGCGGACCCCGACTGCCAGCGGGATGGCGCACGGGTCAAGCAATGTCAGCAGGAACTTGTCGAGCGACAGAAGCAACGTGCCAGCCTGGAAGAACACTGGGAAGAGTCGGTGGAACTCAACGGTTGATCCTTCCCGGAAACTGGCCGCCGCGCTACTGCTAACTCCCGGGCAGGTCGCTACGATGGTGTTCACCGCGATAGCACAGACTGTCGCTTCTCTCTCTTCCGCTACACGAGGATCTTTCCATGCGACGATTGATGATGACAGCGTTCGCGATACTCGTGATCCCTGGCTTGCCCGCTCTCTTGGAAGCGGCAGATCCAGCTGCCGGGACGCAGATGGCACAGGAATTCAGCTTCAAGGCCAGGGTGGATGGGGAAAAGACCGAAACGGCAGTGCATTACTGGCTGTTTCTTCCCCAGCAGTATGATGGCAAAGAGAAGCTGCCACTGATGCTGTTTTTGCATGGCGCAGGGGAACGGGGGGATGACCTGGAGGTGGTCAAGAAGTGGGGTCCAGCGAAGATCGTTGCCAGTCGCAAGGACTTTCCATTCGTGGTTGCCTCGCCGCAGTGTCCCTCCGGAAAACGCTGGAATGCAGCAGCCATGGCGGCCCTGGTCGATGACCTGGCAGGCCGTCTGAGCATCGACAAGACACGGATTTATGTGACCGGCTTGAGCATGGGAGGTTACGGCAGCTGGGACCTGATGGCCCGTTACCCGAAAATCTTCGCCGCCGGAGTGCCGATCTGTGGCGGGGGGGACCCCGAGACAGCGGAGGTTCTCAAGGAGATCCCGATCTGGGTATTCCATGGTGACAAGGATACCGCCGTCCCGCTTGCCCGCAGCCAGCAGATGGTCGAGGCGATCAAGAAGGTGGGAGGGGACAAGGTGAAGCTGACCATCTACCCGGGAGTTGGCCATAACAGCTGGAGTGCCACCTATGCCAACCAGGAGGTTTACGACTGGTTGCTCTCGCATCGGCGGGGAAAGTAGCTGGAAGAGGCGCCGCGGGAGAAATGCCTAATGAATGACGAGATGGCCGAGGTCGACGTGAGCGGGGAAGAGCATGTACCCGAGACGGTCATGCCGCAGGGGACACTCCCCCCGATGCGTTACCGGGACCTGCCCGAGCCGGTCAGCTGGCGAAAGATGCTTGGTCCCAGCCTGATGCTGGCGGGCCTGGCGCTGGGGTCGGGTGAGTTTGTCCTCTGGCCTTACATCACCTACAAGGCAGGTTTCATTTTCTTCTGGGCCTGCATGCTCGGTGTCTGTACGCAGTTCTTTCTTAACATGGAAATCGCACGCTGGACGCTCGTGACCGGCGAGAGCGCGATCACCGGTTTCTGCCGGATCAGCCGCCACTGGGCCTGGATCATGCTGCTGCTGAACATCCTCCCCTGGGCCTGGCCCGGCTGGGCGACCGGTGCAGGAACAATGCTTAGCTGGTTACTGTTTGGTGCCGAGAAAGTGATCAACGATGCCGGCGACGTGACTTTCCAGGCCCGCTATGTTCCGCAGTTTGGCATCGCCGGACTCTGGATCGTGGGTGCCGCGCTGACGCTCGGACCGGTGGTCTATAACACCGTGGAAAAAATCCAGACGGTCCTTGTCAGCCTGATCGTGCTGATCGTGATCGTGCTGGGGGTGCTGGTGATTCGGACCGATGCGGTGGGAGCGATGTTCAGCGGGATCGCCAGCGTGGGCTCGATGCCCGACCTGGATGCCACCGGGCTTTCCATGATGATGCTGCTTGGCGCCCTTGCTTTTGCCGGGGCCGGGGGAAGTACCAACCTGGGGCAGAGCAACTTTATCAAGGACAAGGGATACGGGATGGGCAAGTACATCGGCCGTATCACCAGCCCGGTGACTGGCCAGCCGGAGGCGACGGCCGATCTGGGATACCACTTTCCCCATACCGACCAGAACATGTCACGCTGGAATGCCTGGTGGCGGGCGGCCAATATCGAGCACCTGGTG
>JAPYUD010000159.1:0-7492 GCA_029936215.1 Pirellulaceae bacterium
GTACTATTCCCTGCGAAGAATGGCTGTTATGCGGGGAATCTGGGCTGACAGGACGGTCTGCCAGGGGCGAACCTTGAACTGCGGTACGCTGGTTGTGCGCCGGATGCCGTAGCGTGACGGCACACATGAAATCTACTGGTTTATAGCCATGTCCTCCGAAGAACAAGCGGTGAATCACGAAGCGATCGAGCAGACGAAGCAGCAGATTCGTGCGCTGGTCGGTGAAATTGCCCAGCTCGTCAAGAGTGACCTGGATGAAGAGGAATTCTACGCTGCTTTCATGCAGCGGATCGTATCGGCCCTGGCAGCCTCCGGGGGTGCCGTCTGGTTGCCAGGAGAAGGTGGGCAGCTCAAGGTCAGCTATCAGATCAACATGCAGGGAGCCTTGCAGGACGAGAATGATGAGGACGGTCAGAAGCACCAGCGCCTTCTCTCTTATGTTGCCCAGTCCGGAGAACCGCAGCTGGTGCCTCCCCATTCGAGTTTCGGGGATGACGGCTCGGTGGCGAATCCAACGGAGCACCTGCTGGTTGTCGCCCCGATGCAGGGAGATGAGAGTGTCGAGGGGGTCGTGGAGATCTTCCAGCGGCCCGATTCTCAGCCAGCTACCCAGCGAGGCTACTTGAGGTTCCTGGTGCAGATGTGTGAACTGGCCGCCGAGTGGGTCAAGTCACGCAAGCTCAAGCAGTTCAGTGACCGACATTCGCTCTGGGCCCAGGCGGACCAGTTTGCCCGGCTCATTCACCAGAACCTGGACCTGCGTGAAACGGCTTTCACGATCGCGAACGAGGGGCGTCGGTTGATCGGTGCAGACCGGGTCACGGTAGCTGTTCGACGTGGTGACAAGTGCCGGGTGGAGGCGGTTAGTGGCCAGGACACGGTGGAGAACCGCTCCAACACGGTGGTCCTGCTTGGGAAGCTGGCAACGCGGGTGATGCAGGCTGGTGAGCCGCTGCGTTATCACGGCTCGACCGAGGATATGCCTCCCCAGATCGAAGAAGTGATCGACGCCTACGTGGATGAATCGTATGCCAAGTCGATCATCGTTCTTCCGCTCAGGCGCCCTGAGCGCCCCGAGGAGGCCAACCCGGAGAATATCGAGCAGCAGTTCGAGAGCCGGGAAAGCCAGGATGACTGTATCGGGGCGCTGATCATTGAACAGATCGAAACCAACCTGCCCTCGGAGGTTCTTGAGCCGCGCGTCGACCTGGTGCACGAGCACAGTTGCCGGGCGATTTCCAATGCTCTCTCTTACAGCAATATCTTCCTGATGCCACTCTGGCGGTCCGTTGGAAAAATACGCTGGCTGGTTCGTGCCCGCACGCTCCCCAAGACAATCACGATTTCCTCCATTGTCCTGGCCCTGCTGGCAGTGCTGGTGTTTTACCAGGTCGATTTTTACGTGGAGTCACGAGGGGTCCTGCAACCGGTGGTGCGTCGACAGGTGTTCGTGCGAGCCAATGGGATTGTCGAGGAATTCCATTGTGGTGACCAGCAGCAAGTGACAGCTGGGCAGTTGCTGGCAACGCTCGTGGACCGGGACCTGCAAATTGAACGGCAGAGGATTGACGGGGAATTCCAGGAGACAA
Source organism: Pirellulaceae bacterium (assembly GCA_029936215.1). Classification (GTDB taxonomy): domain Bacteria; phylum Planctomycetota; class Planctomycetia; order Pirellulales; family Pirellulaceae; genus SAT2750. Next base: position 1,590 of record JAPYUD010000159.1, read on the forward strand.
GAGACCGGTTGGGAGCAGCTCGCAGAGCACAGTTCCAGTCAGGACTTTCGACCGCTGACCGAATCCAGGTCTCCGGACAGATCCTTCAACTCAATCAGCGGCTTGATACGCTTCGCAAGCAGCTGGTGATTGTCAAGGAGAAGGAACAGGACCTGGAGGTCCGCAGCCCGATTGCCGGTACGGTGGTAATGCAATGGGAAGTGGAAAAGACCCTCTTGAAACGCCCGGTTGCGATTGGCCAGTCGCTGATGTCCGTGGTGGATACGTCCCAGGAGTGGGAACTGGAACTCGCCATGCCGGAACGTCGTATCGGGCATGTAAACCGTGCCCGCCTGCTCAAGGAGGCGAAAAGCAAGGGGTCGGAGGAGTTGCTCAATGTCCGTTACGTTCTCGCTACCCATCCGGAGAATCGTTTTCAGGGAATCACCAGCGGCGAGGATATTGGCCGGGCAACCCGCGTGGAGGGGGAGGCAGGTCCGACCGTTCCGATTCGAGTAGCGATTGACGAGCAGGGACTCAGGGGCCAGCTCAAGGAGCTGGATATCGCGCTTCGACCGGGGTCCACCGTGACCGCGGAGATTCACTGTGGACGGGCATCGCTTGGTTACAGCTGGTTCCACGAAGCGGTCCAGTGGGTGCAGCTTCACCTGTTGTTCTAGCACAAATGCAGATACCACCAGCAAGGAGACATTCATGCGAAACCTGTTCCTGATCGGCGTCGGCGGTCTGGCGATTGCAACGGTCGTGGCTGCCCAGAGCCGTGCCGTCCCGGAAAGAGGTGGCAGCCAGGCAACTCGCCCGGTGTCGCTTATCCAACCTGATATCGTGGAAGGCCACGTGTCGTTGATCAATGACGTGGCTGTGAGTGCCCAGGAACCGGGATTGCTGACAGCATTGCACTTTCGCGAGGGGCAGGCGGTCGAGGAGGGCCAGTTGCTGGCCGACCTGGATAGTTCCGACGCCATCGTGCGACTGCAGGAAGCGAGCCTCAATCACCAGGTCGCGGTGATGGAAGCGACAAACGATATAAATGTGAAAGCCTCGGACTCCGCAGCCAAGGTTGCCCAGGCCGAGGTGGAAGAATCCGAGGCAGTCAATGCCGAGTCCCCGGGATCGATTCCGGCGACGAAGTTGCGGCGAGAGCGACTCACTGCCGAGCGGTCCCAGTTGCAGGTGGATGTGGCACAACTGGAATTTGATATTTCCGGGATTACCGCCAACGTTCGGCAGCAGCAGGTGAAAGCGGCAGAAAACAGCCTCGGTCGGCGGTCCATCCGGGCGCCGCTGGCAGGAGTGATCGAACGCCGCTACAAGGAGATTGGTGAATGGGTTGCCCTCGGGGAACCGATCTGCCAGGTGGTTCGCATGGACCGCCTCCGCGTGGAGGGTTTTCTCTCCTCAAGCGAACATCCTCCCGTGCTGGTGCTTGGCCGGTCAGTTACCGTGCGACTCAAGGATAAAGAGCTGGCTGGCAAGATGGAAAAACTGATCAACGGCAAACTCGAGTTCACCGGCAAGATTAGCTTTGTCAGCAACCTTATCCAGGCTGGCGGGGAATACCAGGTCTGGGCAGAGATTGACAACCTTGCAGTTGGGACGCAGTGGATTCTGCGTCCCGGTACACCCGTTGAAATGGAAGTCCAGTTCGACGACGGTGCATGATTTTCAATCCGAATGTCGTGCCTCCCAGTGAGGCAGGAAAGAGTCCATGGCGACGCTCGCCGACAGCTTGATCAGTAGTTCCTCCCGGCCACTTGGCCTGAGGATGCGCCCCGATCTGACCTTTCGTCGTCACCAGTACCAGGGTCGGGCATACTGGGTTGTAAAGGAACCCATCGGGCTCAATTACTATCGCTTCCACGAGGAGGAATTTGCCATCCTCAATATGCTCGATGGACAGACGAGCATGGAAGAAATCAAGGAGCGATTTGAGCGGGAATTCACGCCGCAGAAAATCGCCTTCCAGGATCTACATCACTTTGTTGGCATGCTCCATCGCAGTGGGCTGGTGCTTTCAGGTGCCAGTGGACAGGGCCGGCAACTCAAGATCCGCAGGGACAAGAAGCGAAGCAAGGAGTTCTGGGGAAAGTTCACCAATATCTTTGCTGTCCGCTGGCGTGGCATCGACCCGGAGTGGATTCTCAACAAGATCTACCCCTTCACGGGCTGGTTCTTTCACCGCGCCATGGTGTTGCTGATCAGCATGATGGCGGTGGCGGCCGTGCTGCTGGTGATTGTCCAGTTCGATGTCTTTCGTTCCCGCTTACCGACCTTTCACCAGTTCTTCGGGGCCCATAACTGGCTCTACCTGGGGGTCACGATGGCCCTGGTCAAGGTGTTCCACGAATTCGGACATGGATTGAGTTGCAAGCGGTTCGGTGGCGAGTGCCACGAGATGGGTTTCATGCTGCTTGTTTTCACTCCTGCGCTGTACTGTAATGTCTCGGATTCCTGGATGTTGCCGAACAAATGGCATCGCGTGGCGATCGGTGCGGCGGGGATGTACGTGGAGATGTTCATTGCCTCGATCTGTACTTTCGTCTGGTGGTTTAGCGAACCGGGGATGGTGAACCAGATCAGCCTCCGGCTGATGTTCATCTGCTCGGTCAGTACATTGCTGTTTAACGGGAATCCGCTGTTGCGTTTTGACGGTTACTACATCCTCATGGATGTCACCGAGATCCCGAATCTGCGGCAGAAATCCACGGAGATCCTCAAGCGATTCATGGTCCAGCTCTGCCTGGGGATCGAACAGCCAGAGAGTCCTTTCCTGCCACAGCGTAACCATTTTTTCTTCGGACTCTACACCGTTGCAGCAGTGCTCTACCGCTGGTTCATCGTTTTCTCTATCTTCATGTTCCTGAATATGGTCCTGGAGCCTTATGGCCTGAAAGTCCTCGGTCAACTGCTGGGGCTGATGGGAGTATTTGGGTTGGTCGTTCAGCCGCTCTGGCAGCTGGTCAAGTTTTTTCATGCACCGGGGAGGACACAAAAAGTGAAACAGCATCGTGTGGCGGCTTCGCTGGGCGTGATAGCAGTCGTGATCCTCCTGGTCACCCTGGTGCCGTTGCCTTACCACGTGGATTGTGCCGTGCGACTTGTTCCCAGGGGTGCCGACCGGATAGCAGGGGTGACCGACTCCCAGCCCCGTTCGGCCACCGTTTACGTGTCGATTCCAAGCCGTCTGGAAAAGTGCCTGGTCGTGCCCGGGCAGCTGGTCAAGAGAGGTGATTTGATTGCTCAGCTCAATAGCCCCGACGAGCGATCGAGGGAAATTGAACTGGATGGATTACTGCGGGAAGGCCAGGCACGGCTGGAAACCCTTCAGCAACAGCGGAGTGTCGATCCGCAGGCGGCTGAGGAGATCATGCAGGTGAAGGACTCCATCATGTCGCTCACGCATCAGCTCAGGGAACAAAGTAAAAAGGTCGAGTTACTGTCGGTGACCGCCCCGATCGATGGGGTGATCCTCCCCGCGCCGTACCGGGCTGCAGGGCGAGGTGGCTCAGGCAACCAGTTACCTGGCTGGCAGGGTACATTGCTCGAATCAGAGAACCAGGGGGCATTCCTGTCAGCGGATGACGTGATCTGCCTGGTTGCCAGTGTTGAGAAGCAGGGGGCGTCCAGCGGCCAGGAGCGTATGATGATCGACGCCGAGCTGGTCGTGGACCAGATTGATATCGAGCTGATCGAGGTGGGTGACGAAGTGGAAATCCGCCTAGAGTTATATCCATGGAAAACGTATACAAGTGAGATCTCGAGTATCGCCCTGACGAACCTGACCGAGAGCCCGATCAATTTGTCCAGCCAGGCAGGAGGTCAGCTAGGCACCCAGGTAGATAATTCCGGGAGTGTGGCACCGATCAGCACGTCCTACCATGCCCGCGCCCATTTGCTTGACGAAAATGGGGAATTCAATCAAATTGACCTGCGCGGGAAGGCCCGGATTGCGACAGAATGGAAATCCCTGGGCTGGCGAGTTTACCGCTTTGCAGCACGTACTTTTCAATTCCAGATGTAGTTACTGGAGAGACTTTTGTTTTTTTGATGCACCGGTTTGAGCTTTCTGTAGGCACAAGGGCCGGATAGCATGTTGAACGTGTTTTTTTGACGAATGGATGGAATGAAGCATGGCAAAGAAGACTGATAAACCGGATGCGGAACCCCAGGCAGAGGAAACAAACGATCAAGGTGCAGAGGACCAGGCCGCCGAACAGCCAGAGGCTGCCGAGACTCCTGCAGCACCCCCCGCCGCCGCTCCTCAGCAGGTGCAGGTGAAGGTGGACGATTCTGGGGCGCTCTGTTGTTACTCGAATTTCTGTCGCGTTACCGGTTCCCCCGAGGAACTGATTATTGATTTCGGTCTCAATCCGCAACCCACCGGTATTCCCGAGAATCCGATCAAGGTGAGCCAGCGGATCGTGGTGAACTTCTACACCGCCAAGCGACTGCTGGGCGCGCTCTCGATGTCGGTGCAGCGGCATGAGCAGGTTTTTGGCGTGCTGGAGACAGATGTCAGCAAGCGAGTGAATCCGCAGCCGCAGAATTAGTCTGGACTCACTGAGCGTGTCAATGGCCGGGGGTCGGTAACTCGACCTGCCGGCCGTTGCCGTGCGCCCGGCTGGTTCCGGTCACCGAGATCGCTGCGGGCCCTCTCAGCCAGTTCCTGGAGCTTCTCCACGACGGCAGCATGGTCACCGGCAATATTCGTCGATTCGGCAATGTCCTCGTCCAGGTTGTAGAGCCGGGCAGGGACTTGCCGGGCCGGAGTGTTGCCACGCTTCGGGACCATACGAGCCAGGTGAAGCTTCCAGGGTCCATGGCGGACCGCCTGGAGCTGGTCGCGAAAGTAGTAATAGAAGGCCTCGTGCGGGGAAGTAGCCCGGCGTTTCTGGAGCAGGATCGGCGAGATGTCGTGTCCGTCAATTACTCGATCGGTCGGCGGTTCAGTGCCAGCCAGGGCGGCCAGCGTGGGGAGGATGTCGAGCGTGGCGGCCAGCTCATCAGACTCGCTGCCGGCATGAATCGTTCCGGGCCATCGAACCACGAAGGGGACACGCATGCCCCCCTCCATCGTGCTTCCCTTGAAACCGGAGAGAGGCTTGTTGGAACCTCCCCAGGCTCTCGCCGCACCATTATCCGAGGTGAAGATGATCAGCGTCTGGCGGTCGATGCCTGCCTGCTTGACCGCGTCGAGGATTTGTCCGGTGGACCAGTCGATCTCCTCGACCGCATCGCCGTAACCCCCGTTGGCTGACTTGCCGGCAAATGCCTCGGAGGCTGCAACCGGATTGTGCGGCAGGGTGTGGGGAAGATAGAGAAAGAATGGCTGGTTCTTGTGGCTCTCGATAAAGGACACCGCCTCCTCGGTATAACGACGGGTGATCTGGGCCTGGTCCGGCTCGGTTTCAATCACCTTGTCATCCCTCAGCAGGGGCAGAGGCGGGTAATTGCGGTTCCTGTTGCCGACGCCCATGTCGTTGGAGTAGGGGATGCCAAAATACTGGTCAAATCCCTGCCGCGTGGGAAGAAACGATGGCTGGTCACCGAGATGCCATTTGCCAACAATCGCCGTTGCGTAGCCCTCTGCCTTGAGAACCTCGGCCACGGTGATCTCTGAGGGGTTAAGGCCCTTGAGGCCGACCGGGAACAGGACCCAGCCTCCACGGCCATCCTCGTGCATGTTGACCCGCCGCGGGTAGCAGCCGGTCATCAGGCTACTGCGGCTGGGAGTGCAGACGCCACAGGTGGAATAGAAGCTTGTCAGCCGCATTCCCTCCCGGGCCATCCGGTCGATATGGGGTGTGCGGTGATTCTCCGCCCCAAAGCAGCCAATGTCTCCATAGCCCAGGTCATCACAGAAAATGACGATGTAATTTGGAGGTCGCGAGGCAGTCTCCGCC
>JAPYUD010000160.1:0-7346 GCA_029936215.1 Pirellulaceae bacterium
AATAGTGCGCCGGATTCTGCACCACCCTCTGGGAAAACCGCCTCTTTCGGGCCGTGCGGTTGGTGGGTTCGATTCCCATGTACTTTCCGCCATTTTTTCTCTGCCTGCCGGTTTCACTTGTCGTTCCCTGCCGGTTGGACGATAATTCCTCAAAGACGCCTTCGCGTCTGAAGATCACCCTGCTCAAGATGTGAACCTCCATGCAGCACCCCTTTGGCTTATCCCCTGCCGGCCTGGAAGGCCTCGTCAGTCGCCGTGACCTGCTCAAGGTGGGCGGCCTGACCGTCGGCGCCTCTGCCCTGCCCGCCTCCCTGGCAGCCGCCAGACGGCCATCGGCAGGACAGGCGAAAAGCGTGATCATGCTCTGGATGGCCGGCGGCGTGACACATATTGATTCCTTTGACCCGAAGCCGGAAGCACCGGTCGAGGTGCGTGGCACGCTGACCGATATCCCCACCTCGATGCCGGGTGTGCGTTTCTGTGAGACGTTACCCGCCCTTTCACGGATCGCCCACAAGCTGGCGATCCTGCGAAGTTACTCTCACGACAGTAATGATCACCTGCGGAGCCAGGCCTACACGCTCTCGGGCCGCAAGGTGACAGCGACCCAGCTCTTTAGTGAACCGAACATCGGATCCATCATCTCGCACCTGCAGGGTCCCAGTAACGGGCTTCCCGGGTACATCGCCATTCCCGGCATCACCCGTCCCGGCCCTCCGCCGAACAATCTCTTTGTATCCGGCTGGCTTGGTTCGGAGCACCGTCCCTACTGCCTGGGTGGCTTGCCGCTGGAGCCGGATTTTACCGCCTCGGACAAGCTGGATGATCCCCCCTCGGCCCTGGAGGATGACCTCACACCCCGCTCACTGGCCTTGGGGCAGCTGATGCCGCTTGAACGTCTCGAGCGGCGAGCTCGCCTGCGGGACCAGTTTGACCAGGCGCTGCGGTCGCTTGGCCAGGACCAGCAGCTTGCCGGCCTGGAAGGCAAGTACCAGGGTGCCCTGCGGATGCTGATGACGCCACGTATCCGCACTGCCTTTGACCTGGCGGGTGAAAAGCCGGGGGTCCGTGAGACCTACGGTCGCACCAAGCTGGGGGGCCGCTGCCTGATGGCTCGCCGCCTGGTGGAGGCGGGAGCCCGATTCGTGATGGTCGACTATGGCTACGACTCGGACTACGGCAACATCTGGGACAATCACAACGCCGTCTCCCAGAACCACCCGCCGATCCAGCAGATGGTCAAGCGGGGCTACCACCTGGCCGGCATGGACCGGGCATTTGCGGCCCTGGTGGAAGACCTGGAGGAACGGGGACTGCTCGATTCGACACTGGTCGTTTTTGTCACCGAGTTTGGCCGTACTCCGAAGATCAACGCCCGCGGGGGCCGGGATCACTGGGGCGCGGCCGGGTCGCTGTTCTTTACTGGCGGCGGCGTCAAGACCGGCCAGGTGATCGGCAAGACCGACTCCCAGGCAGGCAGCCCGACCACGCGGCCCTATACCCCGGGAGATGTGACGGCCAGCATCTACACGGCGTTGGGGATTGACCACCGTGGATGGGTGGATGACATTCAGGACCGCCCCCGGCAGATCCTGGAACATGGTCGGGCAATCCCGGAACTCTTCTAGCCTTCTCTTCGGAAGAGGCATAACCGCCGGGTGGACCGGCCGGAAAGTCAGCCACGATGATGCTTGCTGTCGAGGTCGTGTTACTCAGCCCGCTGCTGGTAAATGTGCTGATCGTGGCCGTTGTCCTGCTCCTGACACTGGTGGTGTTGGGCAATAGCGACGGAACCCGCGGTCAGGCACTTCCCGATCTGGAAGAGGATCCCGATCCGGTCCAGGTTGCTTACCTGCGGCGGCAGACGTCCGGCTTGATCGAACTGGTGATGTTTGACCTGGTGGAACAGGGCCGGCTGGAAGTCATCGAGGACGACGAGGACGAGGAATTCTGGTCCGTTCAGCAGGTGCCGGGGAGTCAGCCACCGGAACCCGACGATCCCTGGCCCGGCCAGGAATCAGCCGGTGAAACGGAAGAGCAGGACGAGGAGATGGAAGACGACGGGCAGCAGGACGAGGAGCAGCAGCAGCTGGACGAGGAGATGGAAGACGATGAGCAGGAGCAGGACGAGCAGGAGCAGGGACTTGATCCACGGACTTTCTCCCCTCGCGAGCTGGTCTACCGTTATTTTGAAACGCCCAAGTTTCCCCGCCAGTCGCTTCGTTACGGGGGTGGCATTCACTCCCTGTTGACCTACTACACGCTCCCTATCCAGCAGAGGATGGTCCAGCGGCAGCTGATGCGTTCGGTGGCCAGCCCTCAGGGCTGTGCGTCCGGATGCCTGCTGCTTGTTGGAATCATCAGCCTTGTCTCTTTTACGATCGGTACCTTTTACCGTTTTGCCATGATGGCAATTCGTGAGGGCCAGTACCTGCCACTGGTGGTTTTCGTGGTCACTCTTATCGCTCTCCGGATGCTGATGAAATTCGGCCGTATCCGGCTGGTGAAGATCTTTGGATTCCTGCGGCCCCGGTCCAGCCTGGGGGAGCGGTACCTGGAAGCCCTGGAGTCCCGCTTTGATTCGATGCTGCCCTCTCCGAAATCGGGCGGAAATGGCCAGGGAGGGAAGGAAGGAATGCTCGATTCCATATCACCCGATCAAAGGCAGGCAATGGAACGGTTGGCCGTGGCGGTCTTTGGTTCCTGGGTCCTGGCAGGAGGGCCTTACGAGGGTCTGGCATTTTACCTGGGAACCGCAGACCCCGAAGAACCGGCCGGCCCACAGGAGAGTTCCTGATCGACCGTTCACGCCAGGTGGACAATCCGGAGCTGAAGCAGCCGGCTCCGCTGCTGGCGAACTTCCTCGAGTGTCACGGCGGTGCCAGTGAGCACGAGGACCTTGAGGGCGGGAAGCTGGCTGGCCAGCTGGAAGACCTGGTTGCCTACCTGCGTCTGCTGTAGATCCAGTGTTTCGAGTTGCTGGTGACGTGAGAGCGGGACGAGGGAAGCATCGCTTATCGAGCTCCCCGAGAGATAGAGTTCGACCAGCGAATGCAGTCCTTCAAGCGGTTCGAGCTGCGAATCATCGACCTCGGGGGCAACGGGCCGAAAATCCACAGTATGGATACGGCCACTCTTGCGTCGCCGTAACCTGGCACCCACCTTCTCGAGTGCTTCAACGGATCCAGGGTCATCGGATGGTGGCATGTCAGGCAACGATCTGTGAGAGGTAGAACTCGTGAGCGTGCGAGGGTGAAAATAACGGATGCACCTGCTGTTCGCTATGTTCGTTTTGTATCGTGCAGCGAATCAATCGTCGTTGTTCAGGGGCATGAGGGCCGACAATAAGGACGCTGGAACATGCTAGTACAGTGATTTTCCATTGGATTATATTGAATAAAACGATTGCACCTGCTGATCTTCTGCCGCAGCAGCTTCTGGGCGAATGCCCCTTTGAAGAATTTTGTTCGCCGTGCTATTTTTTAGGTAATGGATCGTGGTATTTTTCCCTCCCTATCCTTTAACAGCCTGCCCTGACTATCGACAGATACTCGATACCTGCCCACCTGCCTACCGGCTCGCTGCCGGTAATCACACCGAGAGGAGTTCGGTGACCCCGTGAATCCAGCCCACAAATATTCTCAACCCGACTCCGAGCGGCGCACGCTCGTAGACTGCGTGCGCTACTGGACCGAGTTGCAACCCGACCGGCTTGCCTTCAGCTACCTGCTTGACGGGGAGACTGACGAGGCGCGGTACAGCTACGAGGAACTTGATACGGTTTCCCGTTCGATCGCGGCCCACCTGATGGAACGTGGCATGCAGGGAAAGCGGCTTTTGCTCTGTTATCCTCCAGGCCCGGAATTCGTGACTGCCTTTTTTGGCTGCCAGTATGCCGGTGCGACCGCTATCCCGGCTTATCCCCCACGGCGAAACCGCAAGACCGCCCGTATCGAGGGTATCGCATCGGATGCCAAGGCGGACATGGTACTGACCAAACGTCGGATCCTCGACGGAATCGGTGGAAAACTGGAAAAGACTTCCAGCCTGTTCCATCTCGACTGGGTCGCCACGGACGAGATTCCTCTTCAGCAGGCCGACGACTGGAAGAGCCCCGAGGTTTCCCCCTCGGACCTGGCGGTGCTGCAATACACGTCCGGTTCCACCGGCAGTCCCAAGGGCGTCATGCTCAGCCACGAGATTATGGTCAACCACCTGGGGATGATCTGTGATGCCTTCGATCTTCCCGTCGACGAGCCCTGCATGTCGTGGCTGCCAGCTTATCACGACATGGGACTGGTGGGAGGCATCCTGGCTCCGATGTACGGGGGAATTCCCAACTACCTGATGTCTCCCCTGGCTTTCATGCAGAAACCGGCTCGCTGGCTGCAGGGGATCAGCACCTTCGGAGTGACCACCACCGGCGGCCCCAATTTTGCCTACGCCCTTTGTGTCCAGCAGGTGACCGAGGAGCAGATGGAGGGAATGGATCTTTCCCGCTGGTCCCTGGCCTACAACGGGGCGGAGCCGATCCGGGCCTCGACACTGGAGAGCTTCTGCGAGAAGTTTTCCAGTGTCGGTTTTCGTCCGGAAGTCTTTTACCCTTGTTACGGGATGGCCGAATCCACGTTGCTCGTGACGGGTGGCACGCGGGGCGGACTCCCCGTGCAGCGCACCTTTGACGATGAGTCGTTGCATGAACACCGTGTCGTGCCCGTCTCGCCGGACGCTGAATCCGCACGGACATTAATCGGTTGTGGACAGGTCCTGCCGGACGAGGAGGTCGTGATCGTCGACCCGAAGACCTACAAGCACCTTCCCCCGGGCCAGGTTGGCGAGATCTGGGTGGATAGCCCCGGTGTCGGCCTGGGTTACTGGGACCGGCTGGAAGAAACAGAACAGACATTCAAGGCCAAGTTGTCGGACAGCGGCGGGGGACCCTACCTGAGAACAGGAGACCTTGGTTTCCTCAAGGACAACCAGCTCTACGTGACCGGTCGACTCAAGGACCTGATCATTGTCCGTGGAGTGAACCGCTATCCGCATGACATCGAGCTGACCGTGGAACAGTCCAGCACACGCCTGCAGGCGGGAGCAGTGGGTGCTTTTGCCGTTGATATCGGGGACCAGGAACGGCTGGTCATCGTCAGTGAGGTGGAGCGAACACGCTCGAAAGACTGGGCTGATGTGATCCAGAAGATCCGCCACGATGTCTCGGCCGAACATGACCTGCCCCCTGATGGGATCGTGCTGGTCCGTTTCGGTTCGATCCCCAAGACCTCCAGTGGCAAGATTCAGCGTCATCTCTGTCGCCGCTGTTTCATCGAGAACTCGCTCAAGGTGATTTCCGAATGGTATGCCTGGGAGGAGTCGGATGAGCCGCTGGTGGCACCCTCCCTCGAGGGTACTGCTGCTGAGGAACTGGTCGAAGTGAATGGGGAGATCGCCGAGGTGGTGATGGAGCATGTCAGGCAGGTGGCACGTGAGCGAGCTGGCTCCCTGTCACTGCATACGAATATCGTTAACGACCTGGGGCTGGATTCACTGGAACGCCTGCAGGTCGCAAATGCCCTGGAAGAGACCTTCCAGGGTCGATTCCCCGAGGATGTCCTGCAGGATGCGGAGACCGTGGCGGAAGTGGCACTCGCGATCGAGCAGCATTTCGGTACCGATGCCCTGCTCCAGAGAACAACTCCTGCTGTTGACAGCAAGGACAGGAAAGTACGTCCCCGGGACGCGGAGATCCCCGAGGAGGACTACCTGTTCGGCAAGATGCCGGAGTACCTGCAGCTGAAACAGAACATGCAGTTGTTCGACCGATCCGGATTGCCCAATCCATTTTTTACGGTCCACCAGGAATTGACACGGGACACGACCGTTATCGACGGTCGTTCCCTGCTGAGCTTCTCCAGCTACAACTACCTTGGCATGTCAGGGGACCCGGCTGTCTCGGAGGCTTCCCAGAAGGCGATTACACAATACGGTACAAGTGTCTCGGCCAGTCGCCTGGTATCGGGAGAGAAGACCATCCATGGTGAGCTGGAACAGGCGATTGCGGATTTCATCGGGGTGGAAAATGCGATCCTCTACGTTGGAGGCCATGCCACCAACGAGTCAACCATCGGCCACCTTTTTGGCCCGGGTGACTTGATCCTGCACGATGCCCTGGCTCACAACAGTATCATCCAGGGAGCGATCCTCTCGGGTGCCCGTCGCCGGCCCTTTGCTCATAACGACTGGCAGGAACTGGATGACATCCTGTCCGAAATTCGCCATGAATATCGCCGTGTGCTGGTAGCGGTAGAGGGTGTCTACAGCATGGATGGGGATTTCCCGGAACTGCCCCGTTTCATCGAGGTGAAGGATCGACACCGGGCCTTGCTGATGGTGGACGAAGCCCATTCGATCGGCACGATGGGAGCCCACGGCAGGGGGATCAGCGAACACTTTGGTATCGATCCTCGCCAGGTAGAACTCTGGATGGGAACCCTGAGCAAGGCTTTCGGAAGTTGTGGGGGTTACATTGCCGGTTGCCCGGAAATGGTGGAGTACCTGAAATATACCTCTCCCGGTTTCGTCTACAGTGTCGGCATGCCACCTGGAAACGTGGCGGCTGCCCTTGCCTCGCTGCGAGTACTCGAGGAAGAACCACAACGCGTGGCGGACCTGCAGGCCCGCAGCCGGCTTTTCCTGAGCGAGGCACGCCGGGTCGGGCTTGATACCGGCCTCGGGAACAACACGCCGGTCGTGCCAATTATCATTGGCAATTCACTCCACGCCCTGCAACTCTCTCACCAGCTCTTCCAGCGCAATATCAACGTGCAACCGATTCTCTACCCGGCGGTAGAGGAAACGGCGGCACGCCTGCGTTTCTTTATCACCTCCTGCCACAGCGAGCAGCAGATCATCGACGCGGTGGCTGCCGTTGCTGAAGAACTGGAAAAGATCGATCCGGCTTACCTCGCCCCTGCATCCACTCCCAGCGACCAGGTCGCTCCTGTCACCGAGACAGGGTCGAGTGTTTCCTGAGTCGGTATCCCTGGCCCCGCGCAAGTTGGGCTTGCGATGAAATAGGGATGCGATAAGAATGCCACCCTCTTGCCACGGAGCAGATCCCCGCTGGGTGTGAAACCGTGCTCCGCTGTGAATACCTCTGCCGGTTGTGGCATCTTGCTGAACGAATGATAACAGGGAGTCTCTTTTGCTGACTGAATCGGAAGTCCAACAGAGTTACCGGCAGCTCGTGTACCGGAACGATATTGATAAAAAAGCAATCGACCGTGCAGAGAACTTGCTCGACGAGCTGCGCCCGGAAAGTCCACTCCGAATGCGGCTCTGGAACGAAC
>JAPYUD010000161.1:0-5023 GCA_029936215.1 Pirellulaceae bacterium
CCAGCAGACCAGATTTCCCGAAGCAGGTTCGTCGCTGGGAAATCCAGAACTCCATTGACCTGTTCATCCAGGCGCGTTTGAAAGCTGAAAAACTGGCGCCGGAACCGGAAGCGAAAAGGGAAACCCTGATTCGCCGGGTGACGCTTGACCTGACCGGATTACCAGCCACGATCCAGGAGGTGGACGATTTCCTTGCCGATGATTCCACTTTGGCTTATGAGCACGTTGTTGATCGCCTGCTCAAATCGGAGCGTTATGGAGAACATCTAGGTCGCAACTGGCTGGATGCCGCCCGGTATGCCGATACCCATGGCCTGCACCTGGACAACGAACGATCGATCTGGCCCTATCGTGACTGGGTGATCAGTGCATTCAATCAAAACATGCCTTTTGATCAATTCACGACTGAGCAACTGGCCGGGGATCTGCTGCCTGAACCGACACTCGCGCAGCGTGTGGCTACCGGCTTTAATCGCTGTAACGTGACCACCAGTGAAGGTGGATCGATCGATGAAGAGTACTACGTCCGTTATGCCGTGGACCGGGTGGAAACAACCGCGACGGTTTGGATGGGGCTGACGGCTGGTTGTGCAGTCTGCCATGACCACAAGTTCGATCCGCTCAAGCAAAAGGAGTTCTACCAGCTGTTCTCCTTCTTTTTCAGCCTTACTGAAAAGGCCATGGATGGAAATGCTCTTCTGCCTCCGCCGGTGATCAAGGTTCCCAGTGACCACCAGCTGACAGAAAAAAAACGTATGACAGAAGAACTGGCTGCAGCAGGTGCCAGCATCAACCAGGTTGTCGCGGATGTGAATTATGTCGATCCCCTCGGCGAGAGTCCCCTTCCGGAATTCAAGCAGGCCGACAGGGTCTGGTTTGATGATGAACTGCCAGAGGGTGCCAAGCCTGCCGGCGGTCCTGCCGGGGAGGTTGATGATCCGTGGCATTTTGTTGCGGCACCGGATCACCCGGTATTCAGTGGAAAAAATTCTTCAAAACGGACCGGGGAAGGGCTCACGCAGCATTTCTTCACCGGGGCCACGGATCCACTGGTGATTGGAGCCAATGATACTTTCTTTGCCTACGTCTACCTTGACCCGGAAAACCCGCCTGAAACTCTCCAGCTGCAGTTTAATGACGGCTCATGGGAACACCGGGCTCACTGGGGTGCCGACAAGGCATTCCTGGCGGGGAAAAACAACGCCTCGAACAAGCCGATGGGAGCACTGCCGGAAAAGGGGAAATGGGTCCGACTTGAAGTCCCGGCTGCGACAGTCGGACTGGCGGCTGGTTCCAAGATCAATGGCTGGGCCTTCACGCAGTTTGGTGGCACGGTCTACTGGGACAAGGCTGGTGTTGTCGCGATTGCTCCGCTGACCGCCGAGCAACTCGAATCGCTCGCCACCTGGGAACAGTACCACAAGGTCTCAAAGCAGACGGGGGTTCCCGCCGAGATCCAGAAAATCCTGGATATCGAGAAGGGAAAAAGGAATGAAGCCCAGCGCAAGCAGCTTACCCGTTACTTCCTTATTCAGCTGAACCCGAAGTCACGTGAGCTTTTTGCCGGGTCCCTGAAACAGCAGGCTGACCTCAAAAAGGGGCTGGCGGACCTGGAAAAAGCAGTTCCCTCAAGCCTGGTGATGCAGGAGCGCACAGAGCCGCGCCAGGCACATGTCCTGTATCGAGGCCAGTACACGGAAAAGCGCGAGAAAGTATCGTCCCAGGTGCCAGCCTGGCTTGGCGCGACCGAGGACAATGCACCTGCCAACCGGCTTGGGCTGGCCCAGTGGCTCGTCAGCCCGACACATCCGCTCACAGCCCGGGTTGCCGTCAACCGCTTCTGGCAACATTATTTCGGCACCGGGCTGGTCAAGACATCCGAGGATTTCGGCGTCCAGGGGGAGCGTCCTTCGCACCCGGATCTGCTCGACTGGCTGGCCATCGAATTCATCGAGTCCGGCTGGGATGTCAAGCGAATGCAGAAATTACTGATCATGTCGGCTACCTATCGCCAGTCTTCTCGAGTCAGCCAGGACAAGCTGGCGGTCGATCCAGCGAACCGGTTACTCTCTCGCGGTCCCCGTCATCGCCTCGATGCCGAGGTGATCCGTGACCAGGCCCTGGCCATCAGTGGCTTGCTGGTGGAGACCATTGGAGGAAAGAGCGTCAAGCCGTACCAGCCGGCAGGGCTCTGGAAACCTGTCGGTTTTGGCGGGAGTAACACCTCCGTGTTCAAGCAGGATACGGGTGACAAGCTCTATCGTCGAAGCATGTACACGTTCTGGAAACGGACCGTTCCTCCCCCCATGATGTCGATCTTTGATGCCCCGGACCGGGAAACCTGCCAGGTCCGTCGGGCCCGGACAAACACGCCGTTGCAGGCACTGGCGTTGATGAACGACGTCCAGTTTGTCGAGGCAGCCCGCAAGTTTGCCGAGCGTGTGATGCTCGAGGGTGGAACCGATGTCGATCAACGTGTCACTTTTGCCTACCGTTCGCTGCTTGCACGAAATCCCAGGCCAGGTGAACTTCAAACGGTCCGGGAGCTTTTCCAGGAGTTCCACGCTGAATTCAAGGGGAATCCGGAAGCGGCGCCCAAGCTGCTTGCCATTGGCGAGTCAGCACGTAACGAGTCACTTGACGCGGATGAGCTGGCAGGCTGGACACTGGTTGCCCAGCTACTACTGAATCTCAGTGAAACTGTAACCAAGGGATAGGAAAGAGAACGCCATGCATCCGCTGCGAGAATCGGAGTTAATCGAAACGCGACGTCACTTCTTTGGCCGGAGTGCGGCCGGGATTGGCACCGCGGCGCTGGCTTCACTGGTGAACCCCGGGCTGTTTGCCGCTGAGGACAAGCCGGCCCAGGCAGCTGGACTTCCTGGCTTGCCACACTTTGCTCCCAAGGCCAAGAGAGTTATTTACCTCTTCATGTCAGGTGCTCCCTCCCAGCTCGACATGTGGGACTACAAGCCGAAGATGAACGAGTTTTATGACAAGGACCTTCCCGATTCGGTGCGTAACGGGCAGCGAATAACCACCATGACGTCGGGGCAAAAGAGATTCCCCATTGCTCCGTCGATCTTCAAGTTCAATCAACACGGGAAACACGGCGCATGGGTCAGTGAACTTCTTCCACATACTGCCGGCGTGATCGATGACCTGGCTGTTATCAAGACGATCCATACCGAGGCGATCAATCATGACCCGGCGATCACCTATATCCAGACCGGAAGCCAGCTTCCCGGGCGCCCAAGCACCGGTGCCTGGCTGTCGTATGGACTTGGCAGCATGAACCAGAACCTGCCTGCTTTTGTTGTCCTGCATTCCACGGTCAATGGTGGATTTGGCGGACAGGCCCTCTACGCTCGCCTCTGGGGATCCGGTTTCCTGTCGACTCGCCACCAGGGTGTCAGCATGCGTTCGACCGGCGACCCGGTGCTTTACCTGTCGAACCCTGCTGGTGTCAGCCCGAGGATGCGGCGGCGGATGCTGGATGAGCTGGCGAAGCTCAACCAGGAACGGTTTGACGAGGTTGGTGATCCGGAAATTCAGTCGCGAATCTCGCAATACGAGATGGCCTATCGGATGCAGACGTCCGTACCGGAACTGACTGACATCTCCGGTGAGTCAAAAGAGACACTGGAAATGTATGGTCCCGAGGTCACCAAGCCAGGGACTTTTGCTGCCAACTGCCTGCTGGCCCGGCGACTGGCTGAACGGGATGTCCGTTTCACACAGGTCTTCATCCGGCAGTGGGATCAACATGGTAACCTTCCCAAGGATATCCGCCGACAGTGTGGGATCATTGACCAGCCCTGTGCCGCGCTGCTGAATGATCTCAAGCAACGGGGGATGCTGGATGACACGCTGGTTATCTGGGGCGGTGAGTTTGGCCGTACGATCTACTGCCAGGGTGGCCTTACCAAGGCAAATTATGGTCGTGATCATCACCCGCGGTGTTACACCAAATGGATGGCAGGTGGCGGTGTGAAGCCCGGTATCGTGTATGGAGAGACCGATGACTTTTCCTACAACGTGGTGGAAAACCCGGTACATATCCATGACCTGAATGCCACGATCCTGCAGTGCCTGGGGGTTAACCACGAGCAACTCACCTACCGGTTCCAGGGCCGTGATTTCCGGCTGACCGATGTCCACGGAAAGGTGGTACAGGATCTACTTGCCTAGGATTTCTCCTGTCCGGTTACATTTTTGAAACTAGGTAAAATAGGCGAATAGCGGGTTCTTATTTGGGCAGTTGGAACTGCTCCAGGGATTGATGAATTGGCCTTTTTTCCAGCTTTTTCTTGACTCCCAGCCTGTTCCTGGATGGCATGCGCAAATTGTTTGACACGCTTGGCAAACTTCAGCAAGATAGGGACTGACTAGTCAATCAATGGCGTCATTGAGGTCCTTTAAGTACCGCATATATCGAGACTTGCACCATCCTCGGGAGCCCCTTTCCCGGAAAAGAGACCTGGATTCATCATCTGGTAAACGTCTCCGCCATGTATGACGATGGAATAAAAGGGCACCTCTGGGCAGTCCTGGTCCGGGTTTTTCGACAGAAAGTCCTTCCTGGTTTTGTCAGGGAGACGATAATCACCGACCTGCCCCTGGCAGTTAGAGATTAATCATGACAGATCGTGAACAACATTCCGAAACGATCATCCAGGATTACCTGGATGATCGGCTGTCAGCGGTTGATCGCCAGCAGGTCGAGGAGCAGTTAGCCACCGATCCCCAGGCCCAGCAGGAACTGGAAGAACTGCGGATGATCGGTTCCGCACTTCGAGAGTTACCGGCGCACCAGCTGGGCGACGATTTTGTCGACGAGGTCATGGTGGGTCTTGCCGAGAACCGCAACCTTGAGGATCCGCCTGCAGCTCACGTGGTTACTTCACGTTACAGCCCCGGGCGTCTGCAACGGCGTGTCGTTACCTGGGGTTCTGCAATAGCAGCCTTGCTGGTGCTCGCAGTGGGAATCGGAATGCTGATCGGGGTGTTCTCGGATCCTGGC
>JAPYUD010000161.1:5123-7320 GCA_029936215.1 Pirellulaceae bacterium
GGATCCTGGCCAGCCACCAGGTGGCATGATTGCCGATGGCAATCTGACGGATGACAACGTGCCGGATGTGCCGGATGAAGTACAGCAGCCGGACGAGAGCATCGTGCCTGGAACCATCAATGTCGATGCCCTGGTGGCGGACAAGCTCCTGTTCGTCATGGAGATCGGGCTCACCGGCAAGGGAGCGCAGTCGAAAGTTATCGACAGGGTGTTGATGAAGCACGGGATTGTCTTTGACGAGTCGATCCAGGTGGACATGGATATGGAGACGGAGTTACTGGAGAACCGCTTCCTGGATGGCATTGTCCGCAAGCCATCTGACCCCAAGAGTGGCAACCAACAGGTCGAGTTGATCTACGTCGTCTGTAGCGGTCAACAGGTGGATAGGATGTCGATGGACCTGCACAACTACCATGGCGAGGTTGCTGCTTACCGTTTCAACCTGGTAATCATGCCGGGAGACGCGGGGGCTTTTGGTAAGCTGGAAAAGGCCATTGCAGCCCAGTGGAAACCGGACAAGCCTGTGGAGCCCGAGAAACCTGCACTGGTTGATTTCCGTAACCGTGCCGGTCGCCTGATGATGGACCTGGTCCTGATCAGTGGAATGGGAAGGTCTCTGTCCAACTCCATTCTCTCCTCTGGCAATGATATTCCCGACCTGCCGGATGATGCTTCCAGGCGGAAACCGGTGAAACCTCCGCAGCCAGGTGTTGCCCGGATTGGTGACGACCTGGTATGTGAGATCCTTCTTGTCGTTCGAAGGATGTCGAAAGAGGAGATCGAGAAGGGTGCACCCTAAGGGATATGCCCTGGCATCCCTACTCGACGTGGATCAACTCGACCCGGAAGCGGAGTGTTTCGTTGGCTGGAATAATAGGTGGATTTCCCTTCTCGCCGTAAGCAAGGTCAGGAGGGATTACCAGTTCAATCATTCCTCCCTCGCCGAGGAACTGGAGTCCTTCACTCCAGCCGAGGAGTGTCTGTTCCACGATGAATGCGGAACTCATGCCGACTTCATAGGAGCTGTCAAAGACGGTCTCATCCTCGAGCCATCCCCGGTAATGGACGAATACCTTGCTCTGAGACGTGGGGCGTTGCCCCGAGCTACGGCGCAGGATCCTGTACCGCAGGCCAGACTGGGTCTCGGTAAACTCTGCATTGAGCGCGCCTTCATCAATCACGTCGGGTCCCGGCCAGTAATTTTTTCGGCAACCATTGGCCATTGCCACGACGAGGATCGAGGCAATGGCAATCCGCTGCCGGCATTTCGAGAAGCTCATGGAAATTCCTACGTCTGCGACAGGAAAGGAAACAGTTGCTCACGTCGTGTCTCATCCAGCCTGCGGGCATACTCGCTAATCTCGTAAACCTCTACATATTCTATCGTCGCTGCACGCTCGGAACCGTAATCTGCTACGACCTGCGGATCAAATCGTTCACGTCTTTCCCGGAGCATCTCGGAGTACCACTCAGTCAGCCAGGCCTTCCGGTCTTCCCGGTTTTCCGGAACCGGGGTGGCAGCGTGCATGTTCTGTGGCAGGAATTCAAAGAACTGGGACTCATGGCAGGCAAGCATCTCGACGATCGTCTCGAGGCAGTCATCCACGGGCACGACCAGGTCGGCACGCAGGGACACCGGGCGGGTAAATGGATCAGGCATGTAAGCCACCACCGGGTCATGCTTCAGGACCGGCACGCCTGGCAGCACGAGGGGGACAGTGACCATGTAACTGGCATCCTGGACAGCCTGGCCGACCGCCCGGTGATCCGGATGGTAGTCACACGTCCGGTGGGTTAGCAGCAGGTCAGGTTGGAAGCTGCGAATCTCACGGATGATGTCCTCGCGCAGCGGGAGTGACGGCTGGAGTGAACCATCCGGGTAGTCCCAGGTCACGTACTCGGCGCCGATCACCTGCCCGGCCGCGGCGGCTTCCTGTCGCCGTCGGTGGGCCAGTTCGGCAGGATCCATCTGGTGGTGCCCGGCTGAACCATCGGTCACCGAGACCATTCGAATCGTGGCACCGAGCCTGGAGTAAAGGGTAGCCAGGCCACCGCTATGGTATTCAGCATCGTCGGGATGGGCTCCGAGAATCAGCAATCGTGGAGGTGCCGAACTCACGCTTCTTGCTCCTGGTATCAGATCAGGGGACGATGTTGCTGGTACCGAGTAGCTCGTTCAATGCCCGGTTTGCCATTC
>JAPYUD010000162.1:0-7315 GCA_029936215.1 Pirellulaceae bacterium
ATCTCTCCCGGTCCCCTTTTCGACCTGTTCGACAAGCTCTTCGATCTGCTGCAGGGCCGCCTGCTCATCCAGGGGCAGGGGAAATTTCTCTGGCCGGATCTTGCCCAGCAGGAGGTTAATATCGGTAAGTGCCAGCGGGCCTCCCCGTCCGTAGCAGGCCGGTCCCGGGTCGGCGCCGGCGCTGCCAGGACCGACAACCAGCTTGACACCATCAAACTGGCAAAGCGACCCTCCCCCTGCAGCCACGGTCTGGATCGCCATCATCGGTGTCACCAGCCGAACTCCTGCCTTCTCCACCTCGTACTCGTATTCAAAATGGCCGTCGAAACGGGAGACGTCGGTACTCGTGCCACCCATGTCCAAGCCAATCGCCCGGGAAAAACCAGCTTCCCGTGCCACTCCCGCACAGCCCACTGCGCCCCCGGCAGGTCCCGAGAGGATACTGTCTTTTCCCATGAAAGCAGGCGCTGAAACCAGTCCGCCGGCTGAGGTCAGCAACCGCAGCCTCGACGAGCTGGAAAGCCCGTCCTGGATCCGGCCGATATAGCTGGCAAGCACCGGGTCGAGGTAAGCATTAACAACCGTCGTCTCTCCTCGCGACACGATCTTGATCAGTGGTGCAACCAGGCTGGAGAGGCTCACATGCTGAAAACCAATCTGCCTGGCAATCCTGCCAAGCTGTTGTTCGTGCTGGTCACTGGCGTAGGCGTTGAGCAGGCAGATGGCGAGCGACTCGATACCCTGCTCATGCAGCAATGCCAGTTGCTGCCGGGCCTTTTCAGAGTCCAGCGGCGTGATGATTTCCCCGGCAGCCGATAGCCGCTCTTCAATCTCCACCACTGTTGAGAAAAGTGGCGAGTGCTTTCGTGCCTCGAGGTCAAAAATACGAGGCCGATCCTGGTTTCCGATCAAGAGGATATCTCCCAGTCCCCGGGTGGTCACCAGCGCCGTGGGAGCCCCGCTTCGAGTCACCAGGGCATTGGTACCACGTGTCGTCCCCAGTCGCACGGAACAGTCCGGTATCGGGTCGTCCGGCAGCACACCAAGCACTTGTCGTATTGCCAAAAGGGGTGCTTCCAGGCCCGGCAGGAGGTGATAGGGAGTTCCTGCCAGCACCCAGTCGGGAAGTCGGTCCGCCAGCTCAAATTGTCCCTGCTGGGCCGCAAAATGGTTGACGCGGGTCTCAAACCGACCCTCACCCCCGGGCGGGTCAACAACAAGGAGGGAGCCCTGCCAGAATTCATCCGGCAGCTGCCAGTCAGCGTTGTCACAGAAGCCCCCCGGCGTGAGGGAGCAGATGGAGCCGGGAACCAGGCCAGAACTCAGCAGTTTCTGTCGCCGCAGCGATCCATCCGGAGCGCGAGCGAGGCAGTCGGTAAAAGTACCTCCTACATCAATCCAGAATTCCCATGATTCGAATTCACTGGATGACATGTCCATGGATCGCCCCTGGATTCCAGGGGATGGAAGGTTACCAGCGGCCGGGCCTAGAGTGACTTGGCACCCACTGCAAACAACTGGGAATTAGTGCGAAGGAACATCTGCCCACCGGACACCGCTGGTGTCGAGCGGCTTTCCTCACCCAGCGGATACTTGCCAAGCACCTTGAACTGTTTCTCGGCCGCCAGCACCCAGACCATGCCAGCTTCATCCATGCAGAACATCCTGTCCCCCACACGGATCGGCGAACCGGAGAAGGCGGTATCAAGTCGCTCGCGCCAGTGGATGGTTCCATCCCTTGCGTCGATACAGGTGGCAATACCCTTGTCATACCAGAGAAAAAGCAGATCTCCCCGGGCAACCGAGGTCGGCACGTAGGGGGCCTGTCGGTCAATCTTGACCGCCACCTCGGCATTCTTGCCAGGTTGAATTCCCACCAGGTAGTTTCCACCCGCCCCGGAACCGGTGGAGCCATAGATAAGACCGCCGGCCAGCAGCGGAGAGCTCACCGTGCGCATCGAGAAAGCATCCTCGACAGCCCAGTTTCTGTTCCCGGTTTCCGGATCCAGGCTGAACATGCCATTTCCCGTGCTTGTGCAGATCAGCTCCGGAGCACCCCCCTTGGGAGTGTAGATACAGGGAACCGAGTAACAGACATTGACACTCAGCCGCGGCACTTTCCATCGCAGTTCACCGGTACGACGGTCAAACGCCATCATGAAACTCTCCCCAGGTTGCTGACCTTCCTTGAGCTTGTTCGCCTGCTGGGAATTAGAAAGGATGACGAGTTCCTTGTAGATCATCGGGGAAGTGCCAAAGCCATGCTGGCTTTCCCAGCGGCCAAGATCCCTGCTCCAGACTTCATCCCCGTCATGAGTAAAGGCTTTGAAGGTCGTCGCCGTGGGCGTTGACCAGGCGATGTAAACTCGCTCCTCATCAACCGCTGGACTACAGGAGGCAAAGCTACTGCGCTGGTGAAGGTGATGGGTCTCGGATTTGAAATCCCGGTTCCAGACAATCCTGCCATCCTTGGCATGGATACCAAGAACGTAGCGTTCAGCAGTTTTGGGATCAGCACTGAGAAGGAAAACTCGATCTCCCCAGACAACGGGTGAGGAATGACCGATACCCGGGAGTTTTATTTTCCAGTTGATATCCTTTTCGGTCCACTGGGCCGGGAAGGACTTGAGCGTACTGACACCTTGTCCATTCGGCCCATGGAAGCGGGTCCATTCCTGGGAACGGACCTGGGGGG
Organism: Pirellulaceae bacterium; assembly: GCA_029936215.1. Lineage (GTDB taxonomy): Bacteria > Planctomycetota > Planctomycetia > Pirellulales > Pirellulaceae > SAT2750. Next base: position 2,696 of record JAPYUD010000162.1, read on the forward strand.
AGAACATCAGGATCATGGCCAGGGCACAAACGCCAAGCAAGAAACGCTTCATGAAGACAACCTCGTATCGCGATCAGGTGATTGGACAGGTTCGCCGAAGCAAGATCCCATCTCCTTTGCGGGAACATGGGACTCGGCATGGTTCCCCAATCCTAAACAAACTGTCGCAGCACCTCAATCAAGTCATCTGTAAAGCCAACGGTACGGAAAATCACGTGACATCGGGCAGCAGCCCCAGTTCAACAGACCAGGAACCTGGTTGAAAGAATCAGGCCTGAATAGCGCAATTCAAAAGAGCTTGTTTCCCGGCTTCAATCCCGATACCATTGACAGCCGACAACCCTTTGAGGCTTGGGTACTTACGTTTACTCGCCTGACTCATTTTTCTTCTTCTTGAGCTGGATATTCGTCCCATGCGTGAATTGCTTTCCTCGCGTCGATCATTCCTGCCTGCGGTACTCGGAATCGCACTCCTTGCGACCGTTTTTTTTCCGCTCCAGGGAGATGAACTCACCGGCCCCTCTCCCAAGGACCGAAGAATCGCCCTGATCGTCCACTCGCGGCTGAAAGACCTGCACCTCACGAAACACCCACTGGATGACGAGATCTCTGGAAGGGCCCTGAAATCGTTGCTGAAACGGCTGGATCCACTCAAGCTGTACTTCCTGCAGCCGGACATTGATGAATTCAATACCAAGAAAAACGAGCTGGATGACATGGTCATCAAGGGCGATGTTGCTTTTATCTACACGGTCTACGAGCGGTTGCTCCAACGTATTAACGAGCGCGTGATGATGGCCAACGAGTGGATTGACAGCGAGCATGACTTCACCGTCGACGAGACGATTATCAGTGACCCGGATGAGATGGTCTTTGCAAAGACTGACGAGGAAGCCCGGGAACGATGGCGCAAGCGAATCAAGTTTAATTTCCTCGCGCTCAAGGGGGAGGAAACCGAGGGGGAGAAGGCAAAGGAGCGCCTGCACCGTCGATACAACAGTTTCGCCAAGCAGATGCAACAGACGGACAGTGACGAGTTACTGGAGATCTTCCTTAATTCCGTCGCCACCAGCTATGACCCGCACTCCTCCTACATGTCGCCCGGCACGCTGGAGAACTTCGAGATCTCCATGCGGCTCAAGCTGGAAGGGATCGGTGCGGCCCTCCAGTTGATCGACGGCTACACGGTTGTCTCGAAGGTGATTCCCGGCGGAGCAGCAGACCTGAATGGGAAACTCAAGCCCCAGGACCGGATTGTCAGTGTCGGCCAGGGAGATGGCGGGGAGATGGAAGACGTCGTCGATATGAAACTTGATAATGTCGTCAAGCGGATTCGTGGAAAGGCCGGTACGCTCGTGCGGCTGGGGGTCATTTCCGAGGGGAATTCGGACACCAACATCTACGACATCACGCGTGCAAAGATCGAGCTGAAAGACAGCGAGGCAAAGGGGACCATTATTGAACAGGAGGCAGGGGAATCAGGTGCTCTCAAGATCGGCGTGGTGAACCTTCCGAGTTTTTACATGGACATGGATGCCGCTCGCCGGGGAGAGAAGGACTACAAGAGTACCACCCGAGACGTGCAGGCCATCCTGGATGACTTCAACAGCAAGGAGGTCGATGTTGTTCTGCTGGACCTGAGCCAGAATGGTGGTGGCAGCCTGACGGAGGCAATCAACCTCACCGGGTTGTTTATCGACACCGGCCCAGTCGTACAGGTAAAAGGCCCTGACGGAAAGGTGCAGGAGTACGAGGATGTCCAGGAAGGACTCTCCTGGGATGGCCCCCTGGTCATCAAGACAACCCGTTTCAGCGCCAGTGCCAGCGAGATCCTTGCCGGCGCTATTCGTGACTACAACCGTGGAATTGTTGTCGGTGACGAATCAACGCATGGCAAGGGAACGGTGCAGAGCCTGATGGACCTTGGTTCCCAGCTGTTTGGTATCAACAATGCACCCAACCTGGGAGCCCTCAAGCTGACGATGCAGCAGTTCTATCGTCCCAATGGCGAAAGCACACAGATGAAGGGGGTCCCCGCGGATATTGTCCTGGCCTCGATCAGCAACCACATGAAAGTCCGCGAGTCCGATCTCGACTATCCGGTCAAGTTTGACAAGGTCGACGCTGCCAAGCACGACGACTTCAGCATGGTCAGCGAGGAACTGATTGGCAAACTCGTCAAGCGATCGGCGAAGCGGACATCCAAGTCCGAGGATTTCAAGGAATTACTGGAGAACATCGAGAAATACAAGGTCCAGCGTGACAAGAACAATATCTCCATCAACGAGGAAAAGTTCTTTGCTGAACGGGAGGATGTCGATGTCGACAAGGAAAACCGCAAGGAACTCGAAAAGCAGATCAACCCGGATGAAGACGTCTTCCCGATGACGTTCTACAACAAGGAAATCCTGGCAATCGCCACGGATTACAACGACCTGCTCGATGGCCGCACGGCCAGCGGTGCCCGCTAGGCGAGGCTGGCTTACTGCAGCGGTATTCGCTGGCCATCATAGGCCAGCTGCATATTCCCGGGGAGTTTCCGGTTTGTTTCCTCATGATCGAGATCATGGGAAAGGTGCGTGAACAGGGTCTGTTTCGGTCCCAGCTGGCGGGCGACCTCAACTGCTTCGTCCAGACTGAAGTGCGTGACATGACTCCGCCAGCGGAGTGCATCCAGGATGAGCAGGTCGAGCCCTTCCAGAAGTGCCATGCTCTCTGCAGGAATCTCGTTCGTGTCTGTGCAGTAGGCAATATCCCCGATACGGAAACCGAGCACATCAAAGCGCGGACCATGTTTCAAGCGAATCGGGATGACCGTTGTTCCCAGTACTTCAAATGGCTCGGTCCCGATGCGGTGAAATTCCAGTTGCGGGGTCGCCCCGGCATGGGTCGGCACGCGGGAGGCAAATGCATAATCAAAGGAAGAGCGAATACGTTGCTCCACGCTCTGCTCGCAGTAAAGCGGCACGGCATGCCCAAGGTAGAATTGGAACAACCGCAGGTCATCCAGGCCAAAGATATGATCTGCATGCTCGTGCGTGAACAGGACGCTGTCGATCACCCCAATCTGTTCCCGTAGAAGTTGGCTGCGTAAATCCGGTGGTGTGTCAATCAGCAGGTTTCCACCTGGAAGTCCGAACACGACACTTGTCCGTGTTCGCTTATTGTGCGGGTCCTCACTCTGGCAGACCTCGCATCCGCAGCCGATCATTGGCACACCGACAGAGGTCCCGGTCCCAAGCAGGATCAACTCTCCCTCGATGTCCGCTGAAACAAAGGTTTTTTTGTTTTGTTTTTTTGACACCGGTCGAGTCACTCCCGCAGATCCTGACAATACAGCTTGTGCTTCTTCTGAGCAGGTTTACAGATCCAGAAGCAGTTGGCAAGCCATGGCGAAAGGTGAGAAACAGGGGAAAACCACTTGTTTCATGTCTTTCAGGTCACAGTTGACCGAATTCTAGGATCGCTATAAGCTACGATAAGTCACCCATTTAAGGGCTGGCAACTTACCAGGTAGAGGGGGTGCCTGGCGTTTTCTTTGATTCCCGCCTGGCGATCGTTCCCTATCTCTTTTGGTTTGTCTAAACGGTTTTTCATGTCTGCCCTACAACGAATCTGGGACGTCGTCTCTTTTCTGGGCACGGGACTGATTTCTCTCTTTGAGAAGCTGGTCACATCCGTGGTGGGATCGGCGAATGTCCGCTACCTGAAGCAGCTGGAACCCAGGGTATCGGCCGTGAATGACCTGGAATCGGTCTACCAGCCCATGTCTAACGAGGAACTGAAGGAGCAGACCACACTTTTCCGTGAGCGATTGAACGCCGGTGAATCTCTTGACGACCTGCTTGTCGAATCCTTTGCAGTCTGCCGAGAGGCGGGCATCCGTTACCTGCAGATGCGTCACTATGACGAGCAACTGATCGGTGGCATGGTGCTGAATAACGGCGGAATTGCAGAGATGGTTACCGGGGAGGGAAAGACCCTGGTTGCCACGATGCCGGCATACCTCAACGCGCTGTCAGGCAAGGGAGTCCATGTTGTCACGGTTAACGACTACCTTGCCCGCCGGGACATGGAGTGGATGGCGCCTCTCTACCAGGGACTGGGGTTAACGGTAGGTGCCATCCAGAGCAACATGGACGTGGCAGACCGACAGAAAGCATATGACTGTGACATCACCTACGGCACCAACAACGAGTTCGGCTTTGATTACCTGCGTGACAACATGCGACCGGCAGCCCGCGGTGATGATCGATTCAGCAAACGCCAGCAGCAGTCCCAGGGGAAGCTTCACTACGCCATCGTTGACGAGGTCGACAACATCCTGATTGACGAGGCCCGCACCCCCCTGATCATCTCGGGTCCCGCCTATGACGACGTCCGCAAGTACGCTGCTGCCGACCGCATCTCCCGCCAGCTCAAAAAAGACGAGCACTTCACCGTGAGCGAGAAAGACCGCTCGGCCAACCTTACCGACGAGGGAGTACGGGCTGCTGAAAAGCTGGCTGGCGTGGAGAGCTTTTACACTGCCGGCAACATGGAGTGGCCACACCTGCTCGACAACTCTCTCAAGGCTCGCTATCTCTACAAGCGTGATGTCAACTATGTCGTCAAGGATGG
>JAPYUD010000163.1:0-7256 GCA_029936215.1 Pirellulaceae bacterium
AAGCGGGTCTGGCATTTCCAGCACGTGCACCACGGCGTCTGGGATTACGATTTCCCTGCCGCCCCGGCACTGGTGGATATCACCGTCGACGGCAAGAAGATTCCGGCACTGGCCCAGGTCACCAAGCAGGGCTTCTGCTGGGTACTCGACCGCAGCACGGGCAAGCCAGTCTGGCCGATTGAGGAGAGGCCGGTTCCCCAGTCAACAGTGGCCGGTGAAAAGACAGCCGCGACCCAGCCCTTTCCTACCAAGCCACCTCCGTTCGAGGTCCAGGGAGTCCATGAAGACGACCTGATTGATTTCACCCCGGAACTGCGAGCAGCGGCCAAGAAGATTCTTGAGGCGTACAATATTGGTCCGCTCTACACACCACCCGCGGTAGACAAACCCACCGTCTACATGCCGGGCTGGGGTGGCGGAGGAAACTGGATGGGCTGCACCGTGGATCCGGAGACCAGCATGGTCTACATCCCCAGCATGCGGAGCCCGATTGCCCTGCAACTGGCCAAGCCGGATGCTGCCCGCTCCAATTTCGACTATATCGGCAGGGTCAGCCATGGTGTCCCAGGCCCCAAGGGACTGCCGCTCTTCAAGCCACCCTATGGCAGCATCACTGCCATTGATCTGAACACCGGTGAGATGCGCTGGAAGATCCCTCTCGGAGATGGTCCTCGCGACCACCCGTTGCTCAAGGAGATGAACCTGCCACCCATGGGAGACAGCGGTCGCGCCTTCGTGTTGACCACCCGTTCGCTGTTGCTGGTTGCCCATGCTGCCAGGCCTCCTCGGCTCTATGCCTTTGACAAGTCCTCCGGCAAGGAAATCGCGAGGAAGGATCTTGCGGCGACTCCCAGTGGTGCCTTAATGACGTACATGTCCGGGCAGAAGCAGTACATTTCCATCCCGGTCGGAGGACAGCTCGGTTCCGGGCTACTGACGCTGGCACTGCCGAATTGATTTCACCATCGCGAGAATTACAAAGGGAGCCTGTCACCATGGGTTACCATCACTGCAATTCCCTCTTCAACCGGACCTCGCTCAGCGCGCTGCTCCTCTGTCTTGTTGCCTCGCCCCTTACCGCCCAGTTGCCACGCGACTGCGTGATGCTCTACAAGCTGAAAATTCCGGAGAAGCAGAAGTCGGTGGACCTCTGTCCGGTACACCTGAAACCGTCGGATCCCAAGCTCCCGAGCTGGACCTACAAGGGGCTCACCTACCGGGGACACAAGGCAGATGCGCAGGCAACCTTCATGAAGGCCCCGGAGAAGTATGCCGAACTGGCTCGCTACAAGCGATGGGAAAACAACTTCGTGAGCTCCATGAGCATGATCTGGTGCCCGGTCACCGACGAGGTGAACCCGGGAGGTGGCCTGTTGTGGAAACGCCTGGGCCTGCAGTGGGAAAGCTGCTGCAAGTTCTGTAACGAGGATGTGCAGGACAGCGACTTTCCAAGCGCCTTGAAACTTCTTAAAGAACGGGCGCTGCTGGCCTACAAGGCAACCGGGGGGCAGTATGCCACGCTGAAGGAAGGCGAGAGCCCGGTAGTAAAAGCTATTCGTGCCCCTCCCGAGGCAGAGCTTCAGCGACTACTCTACGTCGCCTCTCCCGGTATCCGTAACTACCTCGAATTTGGTGGACATGGTGTGCTGGTTTTCGATATCGACCAGGACCACAAGTTCGTTAGACGGATTCCCCTTGGCGGTCTGAATAAAGAGGGCAAGCCACTCAATATCAAGGGTGTCTGTGCCAGCGAGCATGTCGGGCGACTGTTTGTCAGCACGCTCCGGCACCTGATCTGCCTGGACCTGGTGACGGACAAGGTGATCTGGGAAAAGACCTTCGAGGCCGGTTGCGATCGCATGTCGATCTCACCCGATGGCACGAATATCTACCTTCCCTCGCTGGAAAAAGATCACTGGAAAGTGATCGACTCGATCAGTGGCAGCGAGATTGGCCGCGTCACACCCCGCTCGGGTGCCCACAACACGGTCTACGGCCAGGACGGCAAGAGCGTTTACCTGGCTGGGCTTCGCTCACCACTTCTGACCGTCGCGGAGACCAAGGGGCACACGGCACGTGGGCAAGTTGGCCCTTTCAGCGAGAACATCCGTCCCTTCACGGTCAACAGCACGCAGACCCGCTGTTACGTGAACATCAACAAGCTGCTGGGATTTGAAATTGGCGACCTGACCACCGGCAAGATGCTGCACCGGGTTGAGGTCGAGGGTTTCGAGATGGGAGCGATCAAGCGGCACGGTTGCCCCAGCCACGGCATTGGACTGACACCGGACGACAAGGAGATCTGGGTCAGTGACGGGGCAAATTCCCACGTGCATGTTTTTGATGTCACCCGCGAGCCTCCCAGCCAGGTCGCCAGCATCAAGCTCCGGTACCAGCCCGGCTGGGTCACCTTCAGCATCGATGGCACCCTGGCCTATCCTTCCACCGGCGAGGTGATCGATCGCGAAACCCGCAAGATTATCGCTCGCCTCCAGGACGAGAAGGGTCGTCCGGTGCAAAGTGAAAAGATGCTGGAGATCGACTTTCGCGGCAACCAGCCGATGAAGGCCGGTGACCAGTTCGGCTTCGGCAGGCTGGCAGCGGAAGAAGAGTAAGCCAGCGGGAACTAGTTTGGATACTGGTACTGCCGGGTCGACTCGATCAATGGTTTCAGCTGTTCCATCGTCCAGGGAACGGCACGTCCTGGAAGAAGGAGGGTTTTTTTCCCTCCAACTGGTGCCCGATAAACTGGCCGATCCATGCCACGACAAAGATCCCCAGGCTGGTTTGCCAGAGCTGCAGGGACAGGTACTCCTGGTGGAGACAGATCAAGCCAACAATTCCAGAGGTAACGAGCAACATGCCAATCGCCAGTGGAATCGACAGCCAGAGATAATAGACCAGCACCAGGGCAATGAACATTGTCGCCCAGTTCAACAGCAGCTGTTGCTCGGCAAAGACGGGCGTGGGGATCGACCAGAGCAAGCCAAGCAAGCTCGCGGTAATCGCCGGCACGCAGAACCAGTGAAGCAGCTTGTTGGTAGGGTTCTGGTGGCTTTCGCCATATTCCTCGAACCACTGGTCGGGGGTCTTTTTCGGCATTCCGGGGATCCTCTAACGCCAGCCTGGTTTACTCGACCAGCTTCAGTTCCAGTTTCAATCGCCGATCACCACGTACCACTGTAAGGGGGAGTCGCTCCCCCACCTTGTAGTTCAGCTTGAGGTGGACATTAAACTGGCCTGGCGTCATCTCAATTGCCTTGCCGTCGAGGCGGACAACAAAGTCTCCCTCTCGCAGCCCGGATTCGTAGGCGGAACGTCCCCCCGGCGAATTACGGTTGATCCACTTCACCTTGAGGGCCGACGTTTTCCCGTCGAGTCCCAGTTTCTTGATCTCGGCCGCCGTCGCCTGGGGTATCCAGACTCTCAGCTTCGGGCTAACAGACCAGATCGATCCTCGCCAGGAAATGTCTGTCTTCTTCCAGCCGGTCCCAAGCACCAGGGTCTTGACCCCGGCCTGGCTCCCGGTGACCTGCACGCTTTGAGTATCGTAAGGCAGCTGATGCAGCACCCACTGGATATCAGCGATCGAGGTGATCGCCTGTCCATTCACATGCGTGATCGATTCCCCGGTCGCCAGGCCACTGGCTGCTGCCGAGGTACCGGCCAGGACCTTCTTGATCCGGCGGCCGTCATTTCCATCCACGACCAGACCAATATTCTCCGGCAGGGGATAACGCCAGATCTTTTTCGAAAGAAGCGTGCCTGCCTTGCTGTACTGGTTGTTCTGGGCATCGTGGATGTTGTGGCAGTGGATACAGTTCTTGCGAGTTGTCTCCCCGACAAAACGCTGCTTGTTCTCCAAGCCGGGCATTTCCAGGGCAGTCTTGTATGGCAGACGGGGGCCTCGCTTGTCGCGCAGCTCGGCCTGGTTCCCCGGGTAACCCTTGTGAAGTTCGAGAACTCGCAGCATTGTCTGCTTGAGCCCTTCGACCGAGTTATAGGCATCTGCCCCGGCGGCACTCTGCGTGCCATAGCGGGCATAGACCACGCCATCGGCATTAATGAACATGGCCGCCCAGTTAAGATCGTGATCAAACTGGAAGAGCGAGAGGTCCACTCCCTTCATCTCGACCTGCCGGACCGGGATAAAGTGCTTGACTGCCAGCTCGCGGATAATGTCACTTCCCTTGGCAACCTCCGCATCGAAGGCCATGCAATCCTCGCAGGGGACGCAGCGAAAGGTAACAAACAGCGGCTTGTTCTGCTGCCGAGCTTCCTTCATCGCCGCCTGGATATCGTTATACATCCAGAATTCTGATCCCAGGCCATTTTCATCATCCAGCACCGTGGCCAGTTTGGGGGGGGCAGCCATGATGGTGGAAAGGCAGCTTGCCAGGATAATGATCGACAGGATCCACGCAGAACGGTTCATAGTTACCACCACAGGACGGAGACGAGGGATGTTCTCATTATAGGTCGTCAGGATTCCATTGTCGCCGAAGGCCACTTTACCCACCCTCGTCATCTTCCTTCATGCGTTTCGTCCAGGGCAGCCATTTCCAGAACCAGGCCATGATCGGCTCGGCAACTTCCCGCCCGGCCAGGTAGAACCCGGCATACTGGATGCTATAGCAAAAAACCAGCACACCCACACCGACGTACCACTTGACCCCTTTGGCAAGGGGAAGAAACGCGATCGCGGGGATCATGAAAAAGATCAGGAAGGAAAGGATAACCAGGACAATGCCAATCTTGGCCCGTTTCCTCAGCGGGCGACGTCCTGTTGGCTCAGCAGATCCAACATCTGTCGTATCCAGATCGCTTTTCATGTTCCCGATCTAACCGCTTATCCGTTCATCGGTTCAAGCCAGGACATCCCTGATCACGTTACCGGCAACATCGGTGAGGCGAAAATCCCGGCCATTGTAGAAATAGGTCAGCCTCTCATGGTCCAGGCCCATCAGGTGGAGGATCGTGGCGTGCAGGTCATGCACCTGTAACCGGTTGACTGCCGCCTTGTGCCCAATCTCGTCTGTCTCCCCGTAGGAGACTCCCCCCTTGATACCCCCCCCTGCCATCCAGATCGTGTTGGCATGAGGATTATGGTCCCGGCCGGGCTTGGCACCAGGCTGGGAAATCGGTAATCGTCCGAATTCACCACCCCAGACCACCAGCGTGTTCTTGAGCAGGCCCTGTTGCTGGAGATCCTCAAGCAGACCGGCAACCGGACGATCCGTCTCACCCGCGAACTGCGTGTGGTTTCCCTTGATATCGACATGCCCATCCCAGCTACGAGCATTCTCGTTACCGCCGGAATAGAGCTGGACGAAGCGGACTCCGCGTTCGACCATCCGCCGTGCCACCAGGCATTGCCGGGCAAAGTGATCACATTCCGGACGACCAATTCCATAGAGGTCCTGGACATGCTGGGGCTCCCGCCCGATATCCAGCGCCTCGGGAGCCGCAGACTGCATCCGGTATGCCAGCTCGAAGCTCTTGATCCGCGCCTCGAGTTCCTGGCTGCTGCCGGTCTGCTGCAGGTGCCGACGATTCAAGCGAGCCAGCAACTCCAGCTGCTGCTGTTGCTGCTCGGTCGTAACATTCTTTCGTGGCGTGAGGTTCTGGATCGGTTCCCCCTGTGAGTTAAGCCATGTCCCCTGGAAGGAACCGGGCAGGAACCCGGAACTCCAGTTAAGCGAGTGCCCCTTGGGAAGCCCCCGGCCCTTGGGATCCGACATCACGACGAACCCAGGCAGGTCCCGGTTTTCCGACCCCAGGCCGTAAGTGACCCAGGACCCTACCGAGGGAAAACCCATTCGAGGCAAACCGCTGTTCATCATGAACAGCGCCGGACTGTGATTGTTTGACTCGGAGTAGAGTGAGTGAAGGAAAGCCATCTTGTCGACATGCCTGCTGAGCTGCGGAAAAATACTCGACACCCACTTGCCACTTTCCCCGTACTGCTTGAACTCAAAAGGCGACTTCATCAGGGGTCCAACCTGGTTGCTGAAAAACCCGGTGGTCTTGTCAAAACCCTTCAGCTCACTGCCGTCCCGGCGGGCCAGTTCCGGCTTGTAGTCCCAGGTATCCACCTGGCTGTGCCCCCCGTTCACGAAAATCCAGATCACCGAGGTCGCCCTGGAAGGAAAATGCGGCTGGCGGGGGGCCAGTGAATCCTTGGAATCGATATCCGGGTCGGCTCCCAGCAATCCCTGCTCATGCAACAGGCAACTGAGTGCTGTCATTCCCAGTCCTGCACCACACTGATTGAGCAGCTGCCGGCGGGACAATGAAGATACGGGATCGTACATTGTTAGTCGTTTCACTTGTTGTTCTTGATCAGGGGATGTAAATGAACTCGTTGGTACTCAACAGGACCAGGCAATAATCAACCAGTGCCTGGTCCAGCTGGTCGGCGTGGTCCTCCAGGTATCCGGTACCATCCTCAAGATCCTCCGCCGACGGCACGCGACCGTAAGCTCGCATGTAGGCATCCCGGATTGCTTCCTGGTACGACTCCTTCAGACGGGGGCGAACGGCCAGGGCGAGTCCCTCCGCACAGGCATGCACCTGGGGACTATTCATGAAGACCAGGGCCTGAGGAGAGACCGTGGTGGTTGGCCGGGCACCAAGACTACTAAGTGCGTCGGGCCAGTCAAAAACTCGCAGGAAGGGTACTAGCTGGCTGCGTTTGACCTTGAAATAGATACTCCTGCGGCGCATGGAAGCATCGAGCGTGCCGGGACCATACATCGTCGTGTCGAGGATCCCTCCAACTGCCAGCAGGTTGTCGCGAATGACCTCCGCTTCCATGCGGCGACGGTTAAAATGGCCCAGCAGCTGGTTCGTCGGATCTCGTTTCTCGCTCGAGGCCGACGCCTGGTGAGAAAGCTGGTAAGCCTGGCTCAAGAGGATCATCTTGTGAAGCCGCTTCAAACTCCAGCCATGTTCGACCAGGTCTGCCGCCAGCCATTCCAGTAACTCCGGGTGGGTTGGAGCATCTCCCTGGACGCCAAAGTCATTGATCGTGCCAACAATCCCCTGTCCCATGTGATAGTGCCAGATGCGGTTCACGATCACCCGTGCCGCCAGGGCCCCTGCCCCCTGCCCGGTATCGGTGATCCAGTGGGCCAGTCCACTACGCCGGTGCGAGGTCCGGGCCGAGGCTCCCGACTCCGGCCGCGGTACGATCCAGGATTCCGCGCCGTCGGGTGAGCGGGTGAGGACCTCCAGAAATCCCTGGGATGCTTCTC
>JAPYUD010000164.1:0-7224 GCA_029936215.1 Pirellulaceae bacterium
GTTCTTGGACTGTCCGGTGGTCCAGTAGTAGATGCCCTGGGTTGGAAAACGCCCATAGGTGTTGTGATAGGTCCGTGTCGCCAGGCCAAGCTGCTTGAGGTTGTTCTGACAGGACATCTTGCGAGCTGCCTCACGGGCCGCAGCAACGGCTGGCAGTAAGAGGGCTACCAGGATGCCAATAATGGCAATCACCACCAGGAGCTCAACAAGCGTAAAACCACGTCGTTTACTTGTCTGCGTTTTCATTGAGAAGTACTCCGGACTAACGGAAATATGAAGTGAGGTGAGGAAAACTCCACCAAATAAAGACGTCAAGATCGTGTGTTTATCGTCTCACAGCAAGTCTACAGGAAATATCACCTAGATCTTTCTTGTGTGACTTTCTAATCCTAGCCCCCAAAAGGCTGTGCGCCAAATAATTTAGAATCTCGTCCTGCTGATTGTAGGAGTCAGGGACGGTTATTCGCTTCTGTGAGGATCTCTTGCAACAACTGTGCTGCCTTTTCATGGCTCGGATCCATGTTGAGAGCTGTTCTTAGCCAGGAAATAGCCAGTTTTTTCTTGTCCAGGGCATTGGCCAGGAATCCCAGTTCAAAACGCAACTCGATATCCTCTGGCTGCTTGATGGCTTCCATGTTGAGTTCCGAAAAGCGTCGTCGCTGTTCACGCAGGGGCTCGTAGATTTCCAGGTTCTTCGCGACCAGTTCGGTTTCATTCAGTTCCCGGTAAACCTCGATCAGCTTGTAGCGGCATCGATCGTCACGTGGATAGTAATTGACGGCAAGTTCCAGCGTCTTGCGTGCATCCTGGAGTTGATTAGATTCCAGTTGCAGGATGCCTTTGAGCAGAAGTGCGTCGTACTGGGTCTCGTCCAACTTCAGGGCCAGTTCCAACTGTTCCTCTGCCTCGTCGTTACGGTCAAGATGCCTCAAGCAGTCGGCGCGGAGACCAAGGACCTTGGGAGAAGAGAGGGCCAGTTCCAGTGTGCCGAACGCGTCCTTGTAACGAAGCAGGTGAATCTGTGACTCGGCCAATTCCACCAGGATCTCCTCACGCTGGGTTTGAAAGGGTTCCCTTTTGAGCGACTCGCGGTAATTGTTAATGGCCTGGCGGTATTGCTCGTAGTCCTTGTGGATCAAGCCCATGAAACGGTGTGGCATGGCGTCATCCGGGGCAAGCATGGCGACTTGTGAGAGATGTCCGATCGCGTCCTGCATCAGGCCGATGTCGAAGTAGATAGCGCCCAGCAGACGATGAGCATTCTGATACTCGGGATCGAGCTGGATGGCACTGGAGAGTAACTTGACTGCCTGGTCGAGTTCATTGACCTTGTGCATCAATTCTCCAGCAAGGGCAAGTGCCGCGGCCTTGATGGTCACATCCTCATGCTCAATGGCCTCCTCCAGTTCCAGCAGGGCAGTGTCGAAGTCGTTCATGTAAAGGCTGATGTAACCTTTCAGGACATGGAGCTTGTCCTCGTAACCGGGAACTTGTTTTTCTTCGAGTATGCGAGTCTGGGTTACCACTACCGGTGCATTCCGTTCCCGGACAGCTTCCAGTGCGAGCGCAAATCGATCGTCGGGGTGGAGCGGATCGCGACCTCCCAGGTAAAGGCTCGTTACAGCAACGATCAGCAGCAGGGCAATACCAAGGCCCACGTAGAGGGCTGAAGAGCTCGATTGCTGGTCACCGGGATCACCATCGTGCGATGCGGCAGGATCCATGCTGGCCTCTCCGGTCACTGGTTCCGGTGTTGTGGAGGTCTGCTCTTGTGGGTCATCACGTGTTTTGTCGTTCACGGTCTTCTTGTCCTCTTTTTGATGGTCTTAACCTATTCGAGTGGTTCCAGCACCACGGTTGTGTCATCCAGGGGAATACTCTCGATCGTCTGACTGGTACCCCCTGGCCAGGTCACGCTCAGGCCTGTGACCTCCACACCTGCAGCCACTCCCCAGTAAAGGCGAGTTTCACTCTGGGAGAGGTAGCTTCCCCCTCCCTTGATCATGCGCAACTGATCTCCACCTGAGGTATGCAGTACAAGGGAGGCACCGATAGCATCCCGGTTGCCCGATCGTCCGATCAGGCGAACTCGAACGTAGTGATTGTCGTTGTCGGTCTCGTTTTCCACGATCGCGGCAGGCTGGACGTTATTCGAGAAGACCAAGTCGGCATCGCCGTCCTCATCCAGGTCACCGATGGCAAGGCCACGGCCTGAGTGAGGAGTCCCGAAGTAATCGTCACCTGGCACAAACTGCTTGCGCACGTAACGTCTCCCTTCTTCATTTATCAGCAACAGGGGGAGCTGGTCTACGCGTTTTGAAGCGGGATACTTGATCACATGGCCATTGGCGACGATGAGATCTTCATCTCCGTCCAGGTCCAGGTCCCAAAAGGCGGTACCGAAGCCGACGAACAGCCCGCCCAGGCTGGTCACACCGGTCTTGTCACTGACGTGCAGGAAGTTTCCCTTTCCCCGGTTTTCATAAAGAGCAAAGGACTCCTGTTCGTAATTTGCTACCCAGAGGTCAGGCAACAGGTCCCCGTTATAGTCCCCCAGGTCGACGCCCATGGAACCGTTGGAGCCACCGATGGCGTCAAAAGCAACGCTGTGGAGAAGGCCAAATTCCTGGAAGTTACCAGTGCCATCGTTCAGGTAGAGGAAATTCGCCTCGGTGTCATTGGCCACGTAAATGTCCAGGTCACCATCCAGGTCGACATCACCAACCAGCACACCCAGGCCCTTTGCCTTGCGTACATTTTTCTCGATATGGATACCGGATTCTTCTGTGCCATCACGGAAGGTGCCATCCCCGTTGTTGAAATAAAGGACATCGGCCAGGCCCTCGAAACTCTTGGGAGGGCAGATCTCGATCTGACCCGGTTCTGGACCCGGGCAATTGGGATGATTGTCGAAGGACCAGTTCACGTAGTTGCAGATGTAGAGGTCAAGGAAGGAGTCCCCGTTGAAGTCGCCCCAGCCGGCACTACTGCTCCAGGAACGACTTTCCAGACCTGCATCGGTGTGGACTTCCAGGAAGGTCCCATCACCCTGGTTGTGCAACAACTGGAGGGATCCGAAACCGGTTACCAGGACGTCGGGAAAACCGTCGTTATCAAAGTCGCCGATCTGCGCAGCATGCGAGTATAGTTCCTCCTGGGTAAGGCCGGCGTCGGCCGAAACGCTCTCGAATTTCAACGCTCCCAGGTTTCTGAACAAGCCGGAAGAAAGGCCGAGAATTTCTTTTTCCTGGTAATGGCCACCCCCTGGCAGGAAGATGTCGAGCAGGCCATCCCTGTCAAAGTCGAGTACTGCAACGCCCCCCCCAAGCGATTCAAGGATGCTGTTATTACCGGCTTCACGGCCATTACGGTAGGTGAATTCGACCGCCGTATCCTGGGTCACTTCAAGCAGTTTTATATCCAGCCCCACGGTCGCGGATCCCGTATTCACCTCGTCCTGTTCCGTACCGGTGAACCCGGTGTCGTCACCGGTTCCCAGCGGTGGAGGGTTGTTACCTGAAGCAGGGTCGTTGACCGAAATGCCAGTCTTGTCCTGGTTGCAGCCGGTTGCCATCAGCAGGCCGCAGAGGAGTGCGGCGATGGCAGCAGCCAGCGACCAGGCCTCCTGTCGCTGGCTGGTGATGGCATTACCGGTGTGCTGGTTGGAATACTTCATTCGTTAATCGTCTCCTCGATCGCCACGTCCTTGTCAGTTTTTTCATCTTCTGCTGGTAACTCACTGAGCATCTTTTTGAACTTCTCCGCCGTTACGCCGTAGGTCGGCCTGTCGGGGTTCTCTGCCGTTTTTCTCGTGTAATAGTCCAGCATTGCCTCGAGCGTTGGACGGTGTGTCGGATTCACCGAGATCCCACTGCGCATCCAGAACAAGCCATCGGACTCGGAGCCATATTTGAGATGAATGGCAGCCACCTTGAGACGATCGTCAGCACTTTCTGGCTGCGTGTCGATCGACTCGGCCAGCTGGCTTGCACCGGCGAGTTGCTCGTTGATTTCCCTGACCGCATCAAAGTGTTCCTGGGCTTCTTCTATTCGATCAACCTCGCGAAGCGCCGATGCCAGGGCGTAACGAGCGTCCGTGTTCCGTGGATCCTTGCGGGCCAGTGGTTCAAGCCAGTGGATGGCCGATTCGTAGTTTGCCTCGTCCAGCGAGAGACGACCGAGTTCAAGCGAGGCTGCCGGATCGTTTGGATAGTTTAAAACCACCTCATCAAGCACCGCCTTGGCCTGTTTCGGTTTACCCAGTAAGCGGAAACAGTGTGCCTGGCCCACGCGACACTCCACATGAAACTCGGGATCCTGTGAGGCGCGTTCAAAAAACTCGATGGCATCGGTTGTTTTCTTGAGTGTCAGCAGGACGCTTCCGAGTTGAAAGGCGGCATGTGAGTAGTCCGGTTCAATCGAGAGCGCGCGACGAAAGGCGGATTCGGAGCTCTTCCACTGGTTCAGGTCTCTGTAAACGACACCTCGCAAGTACCAGGGCAGAGGATCATGGGGATAGGCATCCGCCCATCCCTTGAGGATTTCTTCGGCTCCCGAGTATTGCTGGATCAGGAGATACCCGATCACGTATGCCTCGCAGATCTCCTGGCCATCACCACGAGGATCCAGAAGGAGATCCGAAAGATGGGGTTCGGACTTGCTGAGATCTCCAGACTGGGCCATGGCCAGCCATTCTTCACGTTCCAGCCGGGCCGGGTCAAAACCCAGTTCGAAGGCCCTGATCAGGTGGTATTTGAAACTCTGGTAATCACCCATCTTGCGAGCAGAGCGAGCCAGCAGGAACTCATTTGTTTCATTGTGCCAGCTGAATCGGTTTACCTTGTTGACCCACTGGTACGCGTCCTGGGGTTTCCGTTCGGCGAGAAGCTCTCGGGACTTGAACTGGACGTACAGGATTGTGCCTTGCCAGAAGAGCAGCGGTACCAGCAGCAGGCCAAGCCAGGAGGCATACGTGCGCAGGGAAGCGCCAAGGCGAGAAGGTCTTCTTGCCGGTTTTTTTTTCTTCTTGCGAGCAGGTCTTTTCCGCTCGCCCGATTTTTCAGAGGTTGTTGTCATGGCTGCCTGGCAAGACACAGGGAAGGCTGGAGTCCGACATATCGTACGTTATGGGAATCCTGGGAATCAGCTTTACGTTGTTTGAAAGCGGCAGAAATTACTCCCCCTTGGCCGTCGAATTCCACCAAATCGTCACATCCGTTCGAATCGTTTCAGACGATTCGCGAAACTCACCTACAGCCACATCCAAGTCGCCATCGCTATCGAAATCGGCAAGCTCCAGCGTGGCATGGGTCGAGTTGTCCTTTTCCATGTTGTGGCGAATGAACTCTCCTGATTTCACCTGTTCCAGCCATACCAGGGAATCAAAGTGGCTCCCTTTCATCTCTCCGATGGCCCGGTCCGTGATCAGGGTACAGGCCACCAGGTCCAGGTCACCATCGCCGTCCAGGTCTCCCGCCTCGGCACGATGAACTCCAGGAAGCTGTAACAGCGAATGGTGTTTCCAGCCCTTGCTGCCCAGGTTTTCCATCCAGTGCACTGCGTGGTAGGGAACCACATAAAACAGGTCAAACATGTCTCCATTGGTGAAAATCAGATCGGTATCGCCATCCTGGTCAAGATCCACCAGGTCCACTCCGCTGGAGCCGAAGGAAGGATTGTCGGCAGCAAAAATGACCTGTTGCCGAAAGGTTCCATCACCCCGGTTCAGGAAGGCAATCACCGTCTCATGTTCTTGGCTGATGACAGCCACGAAATCTGTATCGCCGTCCTGGTCCAGGTCCACCACGGGCAACTGAATACAGCCGTGACGATCATCCAGTAACCGGGGGTGAAAGACCGGTATTCCGTCGTGGAGTCCCTGGTTTTCCAGGTAGTGAATATGGCCTGTATTTCGCCAGCCAAATTCCGCGACGACCAGGTCCAGGTCGCCGTCGGCGTCAAAATCGGAAGCCTGGACATCGGTCACGCGCCCGATCCCGTCAAAGAGAATATCGGTCGTGAATTCTCCCGAGGAATCCCGGCGGACCCAGGCCACTTTCCCTTTCTGGTGATCTTCCGGAAGGAAACTTCCCAGGTCCGCGACCAGGATGTCGGCCTGCCCATTACCATCCAGGTCGGTGATTGACGTATGGCAGGGGTGGTTGAGTTGAACGGAAGAGTGAATCTCCATGGAAATCGCTTGCTGGCTGTTGGGTCGAGCCTCGTACATGATTCCCGCATTCATGTCACACACGAGCAAGGAGGGCATGGAATCGGCCGGGTGGACCCAGTTGACATTGGCGATGGCTGGTGGATTCTGAGCCAGAGGGAGCAAACGCTCGGAGCCGAAGGCAATCCGTGTTCGAGTAAATTGAACTGGGCCAGGATTGTCCGCGGCAATGGGTTCAAACCGCAATTCTTCGGGAGCCTGCCGTTGGTAATATTGTAGGACAACTTGCCTCGCTGGAACTTTCAAATCACTGCGGCCGGAGTCGTAATAGAAGCGGTAACCCTGGTCGATCTCATCAGGCCAGGCGACCCGGGGAAACTGGTCCGGGGTTGGCACCGCGTGGCAATCACCACAGAAATGGACAACCTGTTGATGAGCGGTCGTGAAGTCGAAAGGGTCCTCTTCAACAACCTCCCGGTTCTTGTTGGGATTCGTTGGCCTGGATTCCCTGCCACTGCAACTCGGCAGCACGAGCCCAATTACACACGCGCACAGCACGGTGTATGGAATGCGAAGGGAGATTTTTCGCCTGGCCATCGTCGTTTGTTTTCGCCTTTTGAAAGAGAGATTATTAGTGGGGCAGGCCCATGAACTCTTCTGGAAACCGCCCCGTAACACCCATACGGTCTATCATACCGCAACGGTTCACTAAGGAACTCTGATCCTGGACCCGGGAGGGCGATGTCTATCGGGAAGGGCCGATTAGTTCGTTTCGGCACAAAAAAAGCTCCCGGCCCGTCGGCCGGGAGCCCGCATATCTCGGACTCGAAAAATTCGAGCCACAATAGCTCCACGTCTTCAGTTTAGCTGTTGGAAACCCGGGATCAACAGTTGGAGGAATGTTTTGGTGTAATGAGCCCTGATTCCAAATCAGAAAAAACGGCATTATCCGGCTTGGGTTTGTCGCTTTTTCTTTTTCCCCCCGGACTTTTCCTGTCAGCTGCTGGGAAGGAAAAAGTTTGCTTTGTCAGGAATCGTCGGACAGCTTAAAGAGG
>JAPYUD010000637.1:0-1512 GCA_029936215.1 Pirellulaceae bacterium
TTGACCACCGTGCGGAACTTCATGACCGGCTGGATCGGCCCTTCCAGGTTTGCGATGGGGAGCCGCTGCCGCTATTTTGAATCCCCTGGACCCAGTGACAAGGACAAGTGGCATGTTGCGATTTCCTCGGACAAGTGGATCACGATGCTGGATCCTTCTCTGCCTGCTTCTGCTTCCTTCGGACGCAGTCGCTGCAGAGAAGGAAGCACGTGCCGCAATCAAGAAGATCGGTGGCACAGTCCGCCTGGTGGCAGGGAATCGCCAGGAATGGAAGGTCGAATTCCACCTCGGTGGCCAGCAACTGACCAACAAGGACCTTGCGCATGTTGCCATGCTGGGGAATATCGCCTCGCTGAACCTGCGGGATACAAAGATCACCAGCGACGGCCTGGTACACCTCAAAGGCCTGGCGAAACTCGAGTGGCTGCATCTTGAACGGACTGACGTCGGCGACGAGGGAATTAAAAACCTGGCGGGCCTGGTCAACCTCCAGTACCTCAATCTTTACGGCACCAGGATTACCGACAAGTCGCTGGACCAGCTCTCCGGACTGAAGAACCTCAAGCGACTCTATGTCTGGAAAACCGGGGTGACTGACGAGGGGGTGGCCCGGATCGAAAAGGCACTACCAAACCTGAAGGTGATCCGGGGAGTGGACCTCAGCAGCCTGCCGGTGAGCGAGCCGAGCGAGCCGGAAAAACCGGGCACACCAATCAAGTGGATCCCGGCCAGCACGGCCGGGGAGGCTCCCAAGTCCGAAAACGGTGATAACACGGAAGTCGTGTTCGAGAACAAGTCAAACCGCAAAGTGAAAATCTACTGGGTCAGTTATGGCAACGAGCTGAAACTCTACGGAGAACTTGAACCTGGCAAGACCCACCGCCAGAATACCTTTGCCAACAATTCCTGGCTGATCACGGACAAGGACGACAAGCCGCTGGGTTACTTCATCGTTGGCCCGGAAAAAGCACTCGCTGTCATTCCAAAATAATCCCTCCCTGTCCTCTCAAACACGGCATGCTCACAAAGAACCCTGCCCGAAACCTGCTGTCGCGCCTTCTGGTGGCACCGCTGATTTTCCTGGGGCTCGCCTCCAATGTGGCCGTTGGCCAGGAGAAGCCCGAGCTCAATATTCCAGAGGCTGCCAGGAAGACACCGGAAGAACGGTCCTTCAAGAAGAAAATCGAGCCGCTGCTGGAAAAGTATTGCCTCCGTTGCCATAACGAAAAGAAGATGGAGTCCGGCATTCGTGTTGACCACCTGGATGGCACGATGGAGAACAACCGGCTCTTTCTCTGGAGGGGGATCCAGGGGCAGGTTGACGAGCAGGCGATGCCCCCGGAAGACGAGCTGCAGCCGACCAGCCAGGAACGCGAACTTCTTGACGGCTGGATCGGCCAGGCGATGAATGCGGCCCTGGCACGTGACAGGGAAAAGAACGGCTCGATCCGGCGACTTACCGTTTCCCAGTACCGGAACACGCTTCGGGACCTGCTGGGGCTGGAGGAAGAC
>JAPYUD010000165.1:0-7192 GCA_029936215.1 Pirellulaceae bacterium
GTACTGGGGTTGCTTGAGCAGTTCCACCATCCGGTAGCCACGGTCCAGCCGCGACTGGGTGGCGGCATCCAGGTCAGTTCCCAGCTGGGCGAAAGCCTCCAGCTCGCGGAAGGAGGCAAGGTCCAGTCGCAGACCACCCGCCACGCTCTTCATCGACTTGATCTGTGCCGCACCACCGACCCGGGAGACCGAGATGCCGGCGTTCATGGCGGGCCGGATGCCGGCAAAGAAAAGGTCAGGCTGGAGGTAGATCTGGCCGTCGGTGATCGAGATCACGTTCGTGGGGATATAGGCCGAGACCTCCCCCTCGAGCGTCTCGATAATGGGAAGCGAGGTGATCGATCCGCCTCCCAGTTCATCATTCATCTTGGCGGATCGTTCCAGCAGACGGCTGTGACAATAAAAGACATCGCCCGGGTAGGCCTCGCGGCCGGGAGGACGACGCATCAAGAGGGAGAGCTCACGGTAGGCTGCCGCCTGCTTGGAGAGATCGTCGTAGACGATCAGGGCATGTTCTCCCTTTTCCATGAAGTACTCGGCCATCGCGGTACCGGCATAGGGAGCCACGTACTGCAGCGGGGCGGGGGTACTTGCTCCAGAGATGATGACGGTGGTGTAGTCCATGGCGCCCTCGTCCTCGAGGATCTTGATCACGCCTCGCACCGAGGAGTCCTTCTGGCCGATCGCCACGTAAAAGCACTTCACCCCCGAGTCTTTCTGGTTAAGGATCGCGTCGATGGCGATAGCGGTCTTGCCTGTCTTGCGGTCACCGATAATCAGTTCCCGCTGGCCACGGCCGATGGGAGTCATTGCATCGACCGCCTTGATACCTGTTTGCAGTGGCTCGCTCACGGGCTGGCGGGCGGCAACGCCTGGTGCCATTTCCTCGACGTTTCGCCGCTGATCCGTGTTGAGCGGCCCCTTGCCGTCAATCGGGTTGCCGAGCGGATCCAGGACGCGGCCGATCACTTCCTCACCAACCGGAACAGATAGAAGTCGTCCAAGCGACTTGACCTCGTCTCCTTCCTGGATCTCCAGGTAGTCGCCGAGGATAATCACGCCAACGCTGTTTTCCTCGAGGTTGAATGCCAGGCCCTGGACGCCACTTGGAAACTCCACCATCTCGCTGGCCATCACGTTGGAAAGCCCGTAGACGCGTGCGATGCCGTCCCCGACTTCCAGGACAGTTCCTACTTCACGAACATCCAGCTGGCTCTCGTAATGTTCAATTTCCTGCTGGAGTACTGATGCGATCTCGTCAGCGTTAAATTTCATCGAACTTTTTCCTCGTGTCGTTCAGCAAAGGTTCTGTTGTTATGGATTACGAAGTTGTCTCTTGTTGTGGCGAGGGAATTCCGGTCAGTCCGGGTCTCCCGAGGTGAATCGATCTCCCGCCTGCTGGAACTCCAGCGTCGAGCGGGTGAGTGTCTCCTGGCTGATCCGGGCCAGCCGGTTGGCGACGCTTCCATCGTACACCGTGTCCCCAATCCTGACGATCGTCCCGCCGATCAGTTCCGGGTTCACGTCGACCACCAGTTCCACCTGCTGGTTGAGCGAGGAAGAAAGCTGGCTGGTGATCGATGAGCGTGTTTCATCGTCCAGCGGTGTGGCGCTGGTGAGCTGGACCTCGATCCGGTTCTGCATCGAGTTGTACTGGTCTCGCAGTGACTGCTCGATGGCAAAGAGGCAATCCATCCGGCCGTGGCGGGAGAGGACCTTGAGGAAGTTGAGCAGCGTGGTGTCCATCTGCTCTGCAAAAGCCTTGTTCAGTATCCGCTCTTTTTCCAGATGGCTGATGCGGGGGCTTTCCAGCAGCTTGCGAATCTGTGGTGTGCTGACCAGCAGGTCATGGCAGAGTGCCCTGGCCTGCTCTATCACCTGCTCCACGCTCTCGCCGGAGATGGCAGCAGCCAGCAGGGCACGGGCGTAAACGTCCCCGAGTTGCTGGCGGTCGCTGTCGAAGGCGACTCCCTGTTGTGTGGTTTCAGCCATCGTGTTCTTTCCGGCGGGTGCTAGTTGTTACTGGCAAACTGGTCAATCGATTCCCGGATCAGGGAGGCATGGTCGTCCGCGTTGAGTTCCTTGGAGATGATCTTGCCTGCCAGGTCGACCGCGATCTCGGTGCCCCGCTGGGCTACCTCGTCCAGCGCGGACCTGGTGGCGACGTCAATCGCGTCGAGGGCCCGGTCACGTTCCCGCTCCGCCGCCTGCTTGGCATCGGCGACAATCTTGTCCCCGGCCGTCTCGGCATCCTGGCGGGCCTGGGCAACAATCTGCTGGGCTTCCAGGACGGCATCTTGCAGTTGCTGCTTGTATTTCTGGAGTGTCTCGTTGGCCTGCTCGGCGTCCAGTCGGGCCTGATCGATCTGGTCAGCAATTCCCTGCTCACGTTTTTCCAGCCCCTGGGTAATCGGGCCCCAGGCGAATTTCAGCAGGATCGCCAGCAGCAGGATGAAGACGACCAGCGTGAAGAGAGCGAGGTCCGACTTGAATTCTTGTGGATGCAGCATCGAGGGACTGGCATTCTTGTGGCCGTTGTCAAGTGCATGAGGATCACTCTCGGCATCATGGCTGTCCGTGGTGTGAGAATCGGCTGACGTCTCGGCAGCATGATCATCCGCCAGGGAGGAACCGGCAGCGAGCAGGATCCAGGCGGCGAGAGGAAAAGCCAGGGTAAGTTGAAGGAGTTTTCTTTTTTGCACGGTCATTACCTGCCGGGTTAACAGTGAAGAGTAAAGAGTCCTAGTGACGGTGGATGGCTGCGTTGAGGAACAGGGCGGCCAGGAAGGTGAAGACATAGGCCTGGAGCAGAGCCACGAACAGCTCCAGGCAACTAAAGAGTGTCGATGCAACGATGGAAATGGGTGCCGCTACATACCAGGCACCACTGCTGGCAAACTCAAGGGCGATTCCCATGATGCCCAGCAGGACCAGGTGGCCGGCGACCATGTTGGCCAAAAGTCGAACGGCGAGCACGGCGTGCTTGATGAACAGGCCCAGCAGTTCAATCGCCATCAACATCGGCTTGATCGGGATGGCCATGATCAGCGGCAGGTCCATGTGCGGCAGCAGGTTCAGCCAGTAGCCGATGAAGAAAGGCTTCAGTCGCAACGAGCCGACCATCATCCCGGTGGCAAGGATCACCACTGCCAGGGCAACCGTGACCCCGAATGCCGCCGTCGGGGCTCCCAGCCAGGGGATCATGCCCAGCAGGTTGCAGCCCAGGATGAAAAGGAACACCGTCCAGAGCAGGGGGAGGAACTTGTCCCCGTCTTTCTTGCCAAAAACCGGGTAGGCAATGTCGTCCCGCAGGAAGACCAGGAACGACTCAAAGAAATTCCAGAGCCGACCGCGTGGCCGGTCACCATTGCGAACGCGGCGGCCGAGCCAGCTGAAGGTTGCCACCATGCAAAAGGCAATCACAAGTTCCAGGACCATGAACTTGGAGATGCAGAAGCCGTCCGCTTTTTCATGAAGGTTCTTGATCTCGCCAAAGGGCTGGGGGATCAGGATCTTGCCATGCAGGTGATGGTTGTACTCGTCGATCTTGTGCGAGGACCAGTCTGGCTGGGAGATCTTGTAATTGGCGATTGCGGCTTCCCCGCGGATATTGTCACGCAGGGTCATCCACTGGGGACCGTCGATGAACTGAAAGATCTCTTTCTGCTCGGACTGGAGGTAGAGGTCGAAGGGCTTGCCGGCATTGGCGTGATCCGCACCACTGTGCTTCCAGTGCTCGTAATCGGCAATCATCTGCTTCTTTTGCTGCTCCCCGCCCATGGTTCCGAAGGGATCCTTGACCGCCAGCTTGTCGAAGATCTTTCCGGCCTCGATGTGCTGGAAGTCATCATCCAGGCGAACCCACCAGTTCGGGAAATCGCTCTTGGAATCGTTGCGAGATCGCCAGAGCATCTTGGGCACTTCGAAGTAGTACCCGTCCTTGATATGTAAAACCGGATTTGCCATCTGCTAGGAAACCTCTGCTCCAGATTCCGTTCGTTGAATGAGGCGGATTATCAAAACTGTTCCGATGGCCAGTGCCATCCCGTAGTAAGGGAGGAGGTGCAGGACCAGCTTGGATTGTCCGATCTTATCACTCCATTGTCGTAATACAAGAAAGGCTATCAACACGAATCCCTCGCGGCAGGCCATCGAGACGAGAATTCCGATAACGGCTCTCTTTCCGCCTCGCGTCCTGCTTATCACCAGAAGTGCCAGAATCGCACCGAGCCAGCAGAGCCCGCCGGCAACGGCCGTGGCTGCCAGCCCCTCGCTGCCGTGGCTGCGAAAGGCCAGCCAGCCCATCAGTGCCACCGCGATCAGCATCCCTGCAGTTAATTGACCACATGCAACTCGTGTTCCCGCTAACCAGGGAGTCCCCGATCTGCCAGGGTCTCCGTTGTCAGACTCGTGTTGATTTGTTTTCACCGGTCTTCCGGATCCGCCCTTTCGTCCTTCCCGGTTCCCAATGCCCCTGTTAGCACCATCAGGTGCCAAAAGCCGATGATCGGGCCGATCACCAAGCCAATCCAGACGCCAAAGCGGATGTTCCAGCGATTGTCGATCCAAGCACCAACCAGAGCAGGAACTACCATCTCCAGGCCAACCGTGGTGATCAACGAGACCCACCTCATTGCCTCCGCCATCGGTACCGGTGGCCGTGGCTCCGGGTTTTCCTGAGCAGGATCCATCGACAACTCCACCAGACAACCTCGGAAATCGGTTAAGTTCCTTCCCTCACTGGAATTAGCACGCTAATGTCCTGTCAGGTCTGCCTTCCCGAGATCCTGGAAATCAAAGGTAAAAAGGAGCGTTTTCGACCACTCAAAGCGGCCAATTTATGCGAACCGGATACAGGGGTCAACTAAGCGAGACACTATAATATGCTTTTTTACAGGGATAATTTGGGGATCCATCACCCCGGTGGCGAGAGAAACGGGAAGTTTCTCAGCGAGCAGAGAACAGCCGTGCGGATTGACCGACGACAGGTCCCTGGGCTGAATCGGATGTAAAACCGTAAGCTCTGCCTTTAAAAGGGTTTACGGCATCCTTATGGTGCCCGGCAATACCTCTTGTGGGGGGGTCGTTTATTGCCTTGGCAGGGGAATCCAAGTACACTCGCTTTTGGACATTGAATACCAGGCCCGAGGTGAGCACCTGCTCTGGGGGTTGTGGTGAACGGTGTTGAGCAGGCCATCCCCTGGCCGGCAACGAAATGACCTACCACTTGGCCGATTGGATAAGGCCCCAGAGTTGATCAGGGACGATCCCCCAAGAAGAAAGAACCCCACCCTCGGCGAACTTGTTGTCCTGACAGCGGAGAGTGCCGACGGCGTGGAGTCCCGATTTCCTTACTGTGGAGGACTGGTCCCTTGATCAACGCGGTGGATCTTAAGGCATACACGGTGAAGCAACTTGGTGAGATCGCCAAGGAAGTTGGCTTGACCGGCTGGAGTTCGTTACGCAAGGACGCGCTGGTCAAGGCCTTGCTTGGCAAGGTGCGATCCAAGAAGTCGTCCCGGGCTCGCAAGGCCCCGGCGGCCAAGAAGAGAACTTCTTCAGCTCGCAAGTCCAAGTCATCCGTGGCCAAACGAAAGCCAGGCCGGGCACTCAGACGGGTCAAGGGGATCAGGGCGAAAGCGAAAAAAGCAAAAGATCTCTCGACCGAGGAGGTTTTCGTCGGTGCTGGCCCTCGCAGCCGGCGTCCGGAAAAAGACCGTATTGTCCTGCTTGTGCGAGATGCCTACTGGCTGCATACCTACTGGGAGGTTACTCGCCAGAGTGTCCTTCGAGCTCGAGCAGCGATGGCCGAGCATTGGCACACGGCCCAACCGATCCTCCGCCTGGTACAAATGGATCATGGAGCCACGACCAGCAGTGCCGAGCGCGTGGTTCGAGATGTGCCGATTCACTCGGGTGTCTCCAACTGGTACATCGACGTCGAAGATCCGCCAGGCAGTTTTCGGGTGGACATCGGCTACCTCGCCGAATCAGGACGACTTTACACCCTGGCACGCAGTAACATCGTGACCACTCCAGAACCGGGATCCAGCGACTCGATTGATGAGAACTGGACCGATGTCGCCGAGCATTACGAGAAGGTCTTCAACCAGAGTGGTGGCAACGAGGTAAAGGGAAACCGCGAGTTAAAGAAGGTCTTCGAGGAACAACTTCGTCGGCCAATGAATTCCCCAGTGGTTGCTCGTTACGGGACCGGCCAGAATCGCAAGGACAATTTCAACTTCGAGGTCGATGCCGAGCTAATTATTTTCGGCAGCACCCGGCCTGATGCGACGGTCACGCTCAAGGGGGAGCCAGTCAAGTTGCGACCGGATGGTTCCTTCACGGTGCGAATGCACCTGCCGGACAAGCGCCAGGTGCTCCCGGTTGTTGCCTCCAGCGCCGACGGGATTGAAAGCCGCACGGTGGTCCTGGCGGTGGAACGCAATACCAAGACCATGGAACCGATTGTCCTGGATCATAACATCTGATCCGGCAGGACAGGCGGCTTGCTTGCCGCGTACTCCCCTCCCTGCTACGATTCCCGGATAAGCCAGGGGATGGCAGATGCCGTTCCCGGGCGAATGCCTCTGCCATGTTTGTGATGACGGTGCAGATTTTTTGGGGAGCCGATAAGAGAACCGCTGGGAGCCAGTTTTTGGTCGCGGCCACGGAGCATGCCATCGCTGCAGTCTTCCCTCGGGAAGGCGGCAGTCGCTTGGATCCTGCGTCCCGCAGCCGAGGTTCCCCCCTTTTTTGAATGCGGGCTCTCACAAAACTCGCCGCCACGGCATTGCGGCGGAGGTATTTTTTTGGCTGTCGAGTGGACAGCTAAAGAAGCGAGGAGAAGCTGCCGGTGCCAGACCTGGATGCCAAACGCGAGCGGTTAACCGAGTATATCGCCGGCTTTGAGAGCTGTGCGGTGGCTTTCTCTGCCGGCGTCGACAGTACCGTTGTTGCCTGTGCGGCGCAGCAGGTTCTTGGTGATCGCGCGGTCGCGGTCACCGCCGTCAGTGCCAGCCTGCCCGGGGGTGAACTTGAGTCCGCCCGGGAGCTTGCCGGCCAGATCGGTATCCGTCACCAGGTGATCGAAACCGACGAGTTTGCCAACCAGGATTACACCCGCAATGCACCGGATCGCTGCTACCACTGCAAGACGGAGCTCTACAGCCGGCTCGAGAAACTTGCCCCC
>JAPYUD010000166.1:0-1415 GCA_029936215.1 Pirellulaceae bacterium
CATGAGGGCGATCGGGAACGCGAGCATGCCGAACGTGAAGGACATGAGGGCGATCGGGAACGCGAGCATGCCGAACGTGAAGGACATGAGGGCGAGGACGTGATCAGGCACCTGCACGGTGCCATCGAGGAAATCCACGGTGAAATTCGCCGTCTCCAGGAGCGATTCAACCGGATCGAGCGCGAACTGGGCGAGCGTCGACGCCAGTAACCCCGCCCGCTTCCCCCAACCAGCCCCGGATTCAAATTGGCCTGCTGCCAGCGGGTTGATTCCGCTACACTCTCCCCGCCCGGAAGGTCCCTCGCCTGGGATCCGACCGGAGCCAGCTAGACGACTGTCTTCATGTCACCACGGGGTAGATGCAGACGATGGGCCGCTGGACCAGGCAATTCTCACTGCGCTTTCGTATCCTGGCAGCCCTGGTGCTGGCCTGCAATTTCCTGCTCGTGTCGTCACCGGTTGCTGCCCAGGGGGACATCGACCAGGCCCTTTTCGAACGACTTCGCTGGGCACGCTTCGAGCTCGTACGGGGACGCCTGGAAGTATGTGATATTCGACGTGGCCAGAACCGCTCGATCACGGTCGACCACCACGAGATCATGGTACGCGAGCACATTAGCTTTCGCATCGACAACCAGGATCTCCTCCTGCATTACGAGCGTAAGGGGCCCCAAGACTCGCTCATCCTTGATGTCCATGGCAACAGGTTATTGACATTACGATGGATCCCAACGAGTCCCGAGAAGAAGGAAGTTCTTTACCACCAGGACCTCAAGCAGGTTCGCTTCCAGCTCGGTGGTGAAAACGGCCAGGAATACCATGCGGCCCATCTCTGGTTGATGTTCCTTGAACACCCGGATGATTGCCAGCGGCACCTGGTCCCCCTGCTGGAGACCCTCCGCCAGAACTGGCAACTGGGTCGATCACTGGACAACGTGGAAACAAACCTGATCCGCACGGCGCTGGCACCTCCCACCATCGACATGGACTCCCTGCGAGAGAAGATCAGGGAACTGGGAAGTGGCCCCTACCGGCAGCGGCGGGCGGCAGATCTTGCGATTCGATCCATGGGCCAGGAGATCGTCGGCATTCTCGCGGAAATCGACTCGCGACATCTGAACGCCGAGCAGCGGTTGAGAATTCGCAGGATCTGCGAATCGATGTCCTCCCGTTCCGCTGACACGCCCCTCTCGGTGACGAGCTGGCTCAAGAGCAGTCCATCGGCCTGGCTCTGCCTGATGAAACACCCCGATACAACGATTCGAGTGTCTTCTCACCAGCGGCTGGCGTGGTTAATTGGCAACCCGGCCCCCTTCAACCCGAACGCATCCCCGGCAATACGGGCGCGGCAGATTGCCACGTTACGAGAGGATCTGCTGAGGCGCTAAACCCGGTCTAGTCCCACCACCAGGACC
>JAPYUD010000166.1:1425-7183 GCA_029936215.1 Pirellulaceae bacterium
ACCAGGACCTGGCAGCGAGCCTGGGGGGCACCGCCTGGGCATGATTGGCCTTGAGAAGACCATAGTCAGCGGTCTTGATTGCATCGGCCTGGACAAGCGGCCGGAGATCCACCGAGACGCCACCACTCACACCTGCCACCACATGTTTGCCGCCGATAATCCTGTGATTGATCACCGACTCCACCTCGGTCGGTGCCTGGTCCTCGGCCAGCTGGTAACGCTCGGGATCGAGCAGGTAGGACGCATGCCAGCCGGTCCGCTGCATCAGTCCATCCTGCCGGAGCAGGGCCGCGACAAGTGCCAGGTCAAAGATATTGCGTAGTTCCCCGTAGACCGGGTACTTGATCGCCAGTTCTTCAAACTGGGCAGTAAAACTGCTGGCAAAGAGTGCCGTTATTTCATCGGACTTCCCGGTCGGCAGGCGTATCCCCTTCTCGTTGATTCGCTGGTTTTCGCTCATCACTCGAACACCCGGCCCCTGGAGTTCGAAAGCATTTCCACCGGGTGTTGCCTTGATGGCATCATAATTGAGCGTGAACCACCAGCGGAGCACGCTCATTGACGGAATCCCCTCCGCCGGATCAATACTCTCGAGGTAACTCTCCACGCCGGCCGTCCCTTTTTCCAGTCCCATGCCGATCAGCTTCATCCGGTAATCCGCTTCTACCAGGACTCGAGCGGTGCGGTTATTGCCATCGATCCCGTAAACGTTCACATCCTGACGACCCACACTGGCCCTGAGATCCTCCAGCCATTTTTCTCGTTGTGACGGACGGATCGTTTTTCCGGCAATTTGTTCCGTGTAAACCTTGGTGCGTTTGATATTTTCCGGGCGGGGATCGATCGAACAACCAAACTTGGAATCCCCGTTGACAGCATTCCGCATGACCACCACAAGGTCATCCAGATGCAGCACCGGTTGGCCGGTTTCCATGTTGACCGCTTTTCCCTCGGCAGTCGTTCGCCAGTCCCCGGCAGGGCCGGCAATCACGATATCCCCGGTTTCGGGATAGACCAGCACGTACTTGATCCGGTAGATCCCTGCCAGGTGGACCATCGACGGATCTGGTGAGAGTCCCTGTGCCGCACGCAGCTGCAGTTCCCTTTCCAGCTGGTTGAGCGAGACCTTTCGCAGCCGGCTACTCTCCTGCAGCGAGTCCCTGGCCGGGAACCAGTTGGCCCGGTCAGCCAGCGAGGACCGACGAAGATCGACAAGTTGCCGCGAGTTACTGATATCCAGCC
The DNA here is from genome assembly GCA_029936215.1 of Pirellulaceae bacterium. Lineage (GTDB taxonomy): Bacteria > Planctomycetota > Planctomycetia > Pirellulales > Pirellulaceae > SAT2750. Next base: position 2,668 of record JAPYUD010000166.1, read on the forward strand.
TGCGAAGCAGACCATTGGCATCCACGCTCACTCCACCCCGGAATTCCTTGATGGTACCGGCACCCCCCACATCCTCCCAGGAATCCGGTTCAATCGTCGTCGTGATCAACTCGATCAGTGAACTGAAATCGGCCATGGCGGCCCCTCCGCCAGCTCCTCCTCTCCCGGACCCGAACATCTCATCAAGGGCACTGCTTCGTACTCGATCATCCCGGATCTCGCTTAGCGATGTGAGCGATGCGGATCTCGCACCCGAGATCGCCTGGGACCGTGCAATCAAACCAAGTTGCTGATCACGCTGCTCGGGGGTGGCCGCCTGCTTCGCCAGTTCACGAGCTGGACCAAACTCCCCGGCAGAGAGGAATGCCTCCAGCCTCGACAGGTCATCTGCCTGGGCCGCCAGTTCTCCTTCCAGGGTACCAAGCGTACCGGCAATCAAGAGAGCAGCCAGTAGAATCCGCAGCCTGCCGTGTAACCATCGGGCCATGATCTCAATCTCCTCTGTTCCTGCCAGGCGGTTCCGGTCGCCGAGAAAGTACAGGGGGGGCGTCTGCGCCCACGCTGCACCCCTTTATCTTCCCATCAAGACTGCCATCGTCAAGTGAATTCCGTTGCGAACCTGACGCTGGAGAGCTTATTTCCTTGCCGTAATCTTCCAGCAGGACACTGTTTCCCCCGTGGCAATGATCACGACGGTTTCGTCTCCGAAATACCCTGCCGTCATCCCGCTGATCCTCTGGCCAACGGCAAAAGTATCCGCAAATGACCCATCGTGAGCGACCAGGTGGACCTCGCCATTGGCGGCGGCTACCAGCCAGATTCCCCCAGCCTGTGAGGACATCTGCGAGGAGGCCACCATTTCAACCTGCGTGACAAAGATCCCCAGTTCTACCGGGTATCGCCAGCGAGTGCGGAGTTCCAGATCCAGGCCAACCACGACCTGGGACTGGGTGGCGGAGAGAGCAGACAAGCGGGTAACCGCATCATCCTCCAGGTTGCCCGCAAACAGGTGGTGCAGTGGCACGCCACCTGTATCGATGGGTGGGTCTGCATTCCCGAACTGGTTGAGTTGCAGCAGCTGGCCCTGTTGATCGGTCAGCAGCAATTTCTGCCAGCCGACATCGTTGCGTGGTGAGGCGACAAGGGAGATCACGTCCGAGACGCCGCGAAATCCCCATTTCCGCTTTCCATCCATCTCCACCCGGTGAACACCAGCCAGCCCCCAGAAAGCAACATACAGTTCCAGCTGCCCGTCATCTTCCAGGTCCGTAAGGACAACCTGGCTGATCCCGTCATGTGGCTGGTCCAGGTCCGGGTAAGCCAGCTTCTGCTGCCAGTTCTCATCAAGGACAAGCACCTGCCGGGCTCCCGGTGTCATCACCGCATAGTTCCATTTTCCATCCCGGCTGGCTGCTGCCTTCAGCATCATGAAATCTCTTTCATCCTCCACGGGAAGTGGATGAGTTGCCACAGCCCGTCCCCTGGCGTCCAGCTGAATCACTTCCTTTCCGTCATCCACGACAAGGACCTGATAGTCCTGCTCAGCCCCTGGCAGTAACACCATGTTTCCCGCGGCATTGGCCCCCTGGAAACTCCAGACCTGCTCCGCCACAAATTGCTCGGGCTGGGCAGCTTCAGCAACTTCATGATTTGCAACTGCCTGCCGGGCAGCCGCGACCAGTTCCTTTTCATACTCCTCCCTGAGCAGTAGCTGCTGTTGGTCGAACAGTGCAGCCAGGTCCTCTCCGCCGCGCAGCTGCATAATGATGCGATCAAGCTGTCCCAGTTGTTCGGTGGTCACCGCTGGCAGGAAAGCCTGCACTGTCCCCTCGGCATTGAGTACCACCAGGGTCGGAGCGTACTGGATCTGCAGCGCATCCCCGGCCAGGCCATCCAGGTCCCGTAAAAGCGGTATGGACGCCTCCCATTGCTCCAGCCGATCAGAAATCGTCTCGGTCGGCGTCTCCTCGGCGTCTACAAAGACAGCAAAAGCCTGCAGGTCCTCGGTACCAGGCCACTCTGCCGAGATCCCTGCCAGTCGTTGTGTCGCCTGCTGGCTTGACTGATCGGCCCGGCACCAGAGCAGGACACTGATCCGGCCTCGCAGCGAGTCACGGGTAACCACCCCATCCTCCCTGTCCACCAGCTCAAAACGACCAGGACGGCGGCCATAAAGGTCAGTCGCGGGAGGAGCCGGGGGGAGGATAAAATGTCCGACGGTCACCGGGTTCACAGGCTCGTCAAGCAGAAATCCGCTCTCGGCAATCGTCTCGGGAAATCCTGCTTGATGAAAGTCCACATGCAGGCTGATCTCACTGACCCGTGGATCTTCTGAAAGATCGTCGGCAAACAGGGACACCGGGAATTCCTGACGCAGTACGACCATCTCTTTCGCATCGATCCAGAGCAGAAACGTTCCTCCGCCCGTACTCACCTGGAGTCGTCGGCAGGGTTTCTCTCGCAGCGAACGATCCTCAAGCAGTTCCAGCTCGGCTTCCTCTCCCAGCTGTTCAGCCAGGGAAACTGGATCCATCAGCAAGACAACTGGCAGCGGTACTCCCACTCGCCCGGCCTGCAACATCTCCATCAGCAGGGGATCGGAGAAGAGGGTATCGAGCGAGAGTTCCTCGCCTGTTGGAATACTCAGCACCTGGCTATCCAGGTCGTCGGTTGCCTGGTCATACACGCGGGCTCTGAGCCTGCGATCCTGGCTGGCCACTTCGACCTGGTAACAACGCATGAAAAGACGCCCGGACGAACTCCAACGGGTTACCAGCTGAGCCCTGTCCTGCTGCAGGCTCCCCTGGAGCCGATAACTCAGGGTCACTTCACCTCGGTCCTGGTAATGCCCGGCTTCGCGGTAAGCGGCAACCAGCTTCTCCAGCAGCTGCCGAGCTGAATCGCTTGATCTTTCTTCCGATGAGTTGGGCACCCCTGGCCCGGGCAGCTGCTCAGAGGGCTTGCAGCCGGAGAGAATTAAAAGGGCCAGGCAGATACAAAACCAGGGGACCTTTCGTTGGAGCCGAGCGTGCATCAAGTGGCCCTGTTTCATCTGATTATTCCCTGGAACCGTTACCATGCTGCATTATTGAAGAAAGCAGGCTCACACGTAAAGCTCGACTGTTGACCGTCTTTATCAGCGGCCGCTAAGATCGAGAAGATTGACCTTGCTTGCTTACCTAGCCCATGACCGTCGTAATGACCCAGCAAATCCTTTTTGGCGACCAGGAGATCTTCCACCTGGAGATTCCCGATTCCAGGCTGGACAGCGAGTTCTCGGCAATCACCCCTGCACCCCTGGACGATCCTGCCGTGGCAATCGCCGAAGTGCTTGCCGATCCACTCGGCTTCCCGCCACTGGCCCATTCGCTTGTGCCAGGTGACCGGGTCGCCATTGCCCTGGACAACAACGTCCCTTCTGCCGGGGAGCTGGTTGCCGGGTTACTGGACATGTTCTCCAGCTCCGGTCACCTCCAGCAGTGCCAGCTGCAACTGGTGTTCGCCGGCAGCAGCAGCGAGCTGGCAGCACTGGAGCTCGTGGAAAAAATCCCGGCAGACCAGCTTTCACAGCTCAATATCGAAATCCACCATCCGCACGATGCTCATCATCTCTCCTATCTCGCCGCCGCAGACGATGCCAGTCCGATCTATATCAATCGGACACTCTGTGATGCAGACGTGATACTGCCGATCATCAGCCTGGGCCTGGATGGCCAGCTCTGCTATGCCGGAATTCACGAGACACTTCTTCGGTCCTTCACCGACGACCGGACCCGGCAGCGGTTCCTGGTTCCGCTCAACCACGATTCGGGGAAGCTGCGGGAGGATGCGGACGAGGCAGCCTGGCTGCTGGGAATCCAGCTGGTACTGGGAGTGATCCCGGGAGCTGGCAATTCCCTGCTTCACGTGATCGCCGGAAACGCCCATGAGGTGCGGGAAGAAGCAGAATTGCGAGGCCGGGCGGCCTGGAGCCGACCGGCCAGGCAGGCGGAACTGGTGATCGCCACGATCGAGGGTCGACCGGAAACCCAGGGCTGGATGCACATTGCCCGTGCGCTCTACGCGTCATCCCAGCTTGTCAGCGATGGTGGAATGATCGTGCTTTGTACGGAACTTGACTGCCCACCCGGAGAGGCCCTCTTTCAGCTCGGCGACCAGGCTGGCATGCCAGCGGAGGAGGAGGAAGGGAACGAGGGAAGCAGCCCGGATGCCCTCGCCGCTGAACAACTCGCCCTCGCCAGCCAGCGTGCCCGTATCTACTTGCTCAGCCGGCTTAACCAGGACATCGTGGAACGCCTGGGCATCGCGCATGTCAGCGAGACAAGCCAGATCAGCCGTCTCACCAACCAATGCGATTCCTGTATCGTGCTGGCAGACGCGGATCGCACGGTCATTGATGAGCCATCCCTGCCATGACCGACCTGGTAGCACCCGAGCAGCTGGAACAATACAACGCGGCCAGTCGTTCATGTGGTCATGCCCGACTCGGACGGCGGACGCAGTTGCAGTTGTCAGG
>JAPYUD010000167.1:0-7181 GCA_029936215.1 Pirellulaceae bacterium
CGACAGTGCCGCCAAGTAAAGGTAGTCTCCTCTACTAAAGAGATTGTCCCGTTTTCTGAAAGCATTCCCATGTTCGGTCGCAAAAAACGCCTTCTTGACTATGCAAATTGTGCTGGCTGAGCCGGCAAATTGCCGCAGGAGGCGATCGCACAGGTCGTGCGAAATCTACCCAGATTCGAGCATCCGGACCTGATCGTCGGGACGGACAACTTCAGCGATGCGGGAGTCTACCGCGTCGCGCCGGACCTCTGCATTGTTCAGTCACTCGACTTCTTCCCGCCGCTCGTCGAGGACGCGTATACCTTTGGACAGATTGCTGCTTCTAATTCCCTTAGTGATCTCTACGCGATGGGTGCCACACCAACGACCGCCCTGAATATCGTTGGCTTTCCTGATGACGAACTTCCTCTCGATATTCTCCAGGATATCCTTCGAGGCGGCGCGGAGCGGATTTCCAAGGCAGGAGCTGTTCTTATGGGTGGGCATACCGTCCGGGATACCGAGATTAAATACGGACTTTCCGTGACTGGCACAATCCATCCGGATAACCTCGTCACGAATTCAGGTGCCAAGCCCGGTCACGCCCTGGTCCTGTCCAAACCGCTTGGTACGGGATTTATTACAACCGCCCCGACGAAATCGAAATGCCCTGCCGAATCTTACGATGCTGCCGTCGAAGAAATGGTCCGGCTCAATGATACTGCGAGTCGCGCAGCCGTCGCTTGCGGTGCTTCCGCGGTGACCGACATCACGGGATTTGGTCTTGGCGGCCACGCTCGCGAGATGGCGGTAGCAAGCAGCGTCACCCTGGAAATCGTGGTGGATCAATTACCCGCACTTCCAGGCGCGGTCAAGCTTGGAGCCAGTGGTTTTCGGACGCGAGCGAGTGATTCAAATCGGACTTTTATTGAGGATGACATTGATTGTGGAAGCGATGTCGATCTAGATATTCTCGAGCTGGTTTTCGACCCCCAGACATCGGGCGGACTCCTTGTAGCCCTTCCACCGGAGGCTGCCACCGTTTTTGTCCAACAGGTGCAGGAGGTGGATGGCCATGAGTCCGCCGTGATTGGCCAGGTGGCCCAGCACGCTGGAAAAAGTTTGCGATTCAGCTAGTCCCTGACTTTGGGTACATCCATGAGTGATTGCTCCTGCGAACGTCATAAAATTGTCGCCATCGTGCCGCGTGCGTGTGCTGCCTTTCTGATCATTTGTTTACCGGGGTGCCGAGATTCAACCCCATCCAGCCCGGCGGAATCCGCCCAGGCAGGCATCCTGAATTCCGTGGAAGAAACGCCGGCCGTTGAATGGGCAACTCTCACCGCCGCTGATTGGGCCAGCCGCCTTACGGACGACGAGTATTACGTGACACGCGAAAAAGGGACGGAACGGCCTTTTTCTGGGAAATATTGGAAGACGAGCGTGGTGGGTCTTTACCACTGTACCTGTTGCGATGCACCGCTCTTTGATTCAGGTAGTAAGTTTGATTCGGGAACCGGCTGGCCAAGCTTCTTCCAGGCAGCCGAACCGGAGGCCGTGGTGGAGCATGAGGATGGCTCGCTGGGTGTTTATCGGACAGAAGTAACCTGCCGTCGCTGCGGCGCCCACCTCGGGCATGTCTTTGACGATGGTCCAGAACCCACCGGGCAACGTTATTGCATGAATTCTGTTGCGCTCAAGCTGCGCCCATCGCCCCCGGCGAAATAGGATGTCTTTTACCGATAGAGAACGGGGTCTTCCAGTCCGTTCTCGCTGAATCCTTTCTTGCGCAGCAAACAGGCATCACAGGCTCCGCAAGCCTTCTCGGCCACGGGATCATAGCAACTTGTGGTTAAACCGTAATCCACTCCTAGTTCGATACCTTTCGTGATGATTTCCGCTTTGGTCATCTCGATCAGTGGCGCCTCAATAATAATCCCATCCGGCGTTTCAATCCCTGCCTGCGTTCCAAGTTGGGCCACCCGCTGGAAGGCTTCAATGAACTCTGGCCGGCAATCGGGGTATCCGCTGTAATCAAGTGCGTTAACGCCTATGAAGACACGACTCGCCTGCCGTGTTTCGGCGAACGCAAGTCCCAGTGAGAGAAAGACTGTGTTCCGAGCCGGTACGTAAGTCAGCGGGATACCGTCGTCAATCTCCTCCACGGTGGAATGCGTGGGTACTTCGAAATCTCCCGTCAGGGCCGAGCCCCCAAACGACGCCAGATCGATATCCACAACGACGTGTTCAGTAACCCCAAGGGTTTCCGCAATTCTTTGGGCGGCGTCCAGTTCCCGCTCATGTCGTTGTCCATAACGGAAACTTATGGCATGGCATTGGAATCCGTCGGCCACCGCCATTGCAAGAACGGTCGCAGAATCAAGCCCGCCACTCAAAAGGACGACCGCGTTTTTTGTTTTTTCACTGCCCATAAGATACATCTGGGGACTGTCACAAGTGGGTCTCGCATAGTAAAACCGGCCGCTGACATTGTCAACTCTTTCGCGAGTTGACGTTTACACGCCGTTTTCGGTAGACTCACGGCACGCTGGCGGCCACGCCAATCCCTTTTTGCAGCAGGGAAACCGGTTCCTATAGGAGTTCTTCTGCCATGTCTTCCATCTCCCTACTGGGCCTCTCTGGAGCGACTATCACGCTGTTGATCATTCTTGGTGGTATGGCCTTTTTGTTGATCATCATCGCCATGATCGCGTACTCAACTTATAACGGCCTGGTTACGAAACTTGAACGGTACAAGGTGGCATGGGCGCAGATCGATGTTCAATTACGCCGGCGTCACGACCTCATTGGCCCACTGGTAGAAACTGTCAAGGGTTACATGGCGCACGAAAGGGAAACCCTTGATGCGGTCATCTCTGCCCGGAACCAATGCACGATTAACCTGGAAGGGTTGGATTTGACAGATGCCGCCACGATGAAAACCCTGATGGGGGCCGAGGATATGCTGACCGGCGCCCTTACCAAGTTAATGGCAGTCGCTGAAGCCTATCCGGATCTGAAAGCCGATTCCATTATGGAGAACTTTCAGGAACAACTCATTACCACGGAAAATCGAATTGGATTCGCCCGGCAATCCTATAACGACTCCTGCGCCGCGTTTAACATATTCCGCAAACGATTTCCGCAGATCATGTTTTCTTCGATGTTCGGTTATTCGTCCGATGCTCCGCTCTGGGAGATCACGGATGATACAGTGCGTGAAGCTCCCGAGGTGAAATTTACCTAGCACACCTGCCACCGATCCTTGCGATCCGGGGCATTGCCCCGTTCACGAGAAAGGTGATGCGAAGGGCCGCTTCGATGGCGATGAACTTCTTTGAGCACCAGGACAGGGCCCGTCGGAACACGACGAAACTCGTTGCGATTTACGTCGCTGCGGTCATCGGGCTGATCCTCATTATCTGGTTTCCGTTCTCGCTGGTTGTCCACTCTCGCTCTGGCCCGCTCGTATCAGCCGGTGGTCATGTCCAGATATTTTTGGTTGTCTCCATGAGCGTGTGCATGGTGATTGGGCTTGGCAGCCTTTTCAAGACGCTTGCCCTGCGTGCCGGGGGCGGAGCAATTGCCGAGAGCCTGGGGGGGCGCCTGCTCCAGTTCGGCGTAAGTGATCCACTGGAGCAGCGGATTGTAAACGTCGTGGAAGAGATGGCGATTGCCTCTGGATGTCCCGTTCCCGCCGTCTACCTTCTGGACGAGGAAGAGGGAATCAACGCTTTCGCGGCCGGCTTCTCGCTCGACGACGCGGCGATCGGAATTACCCGCGGCTGTGCGGAGCAGCTGAACCGAGATGAACTTCAGGGCGTGGTAGCGCATGAATTCAGCCACATCATTAACGGCGACATGAAATTAAACTTACGACTCATCGGGATCCTCGCGGGGATAACCTTGCTCAGTACGATGGGTTATATCCTCTTCCGCGTTGGTGGCCGGGCCAGTCGCAGTCGACAAAAGGAGGGAGGGTCAGCGGCCGCTGGTTTCATGCTTGTCGGTGGGGTCCTGTACCTTGGTGGCTGCCTCGGCGGCCTCGCCGCTGCCCTTATCCAGGCCGCCATCAGTCGCCAGCGTGAGTTCCTGGCTGATTCTTCCGCTGTTCAATTCACCCGGCTTCCCGAGGGGATTGGTGGTGCGTTGAAGAAGATCGGTGGATACGCCAAGGGGTCCGTGATCGACAATCCACACGCCACAGAAACTCGCCACATGTTTTTCTCGCTCGCACTGAATGCCGCCTTCGCCACGCACCCTCCGATTGATGAGAGAATTAGGCGAATTGACGCTTCCTGGGAAGAAGAAATCAAGCACCAGGTCCAAACCGTATCGATGGAATCGGCCGCTGTTGGGGTATCCGGTTTTTCCGCTGGGGGGGCATCGCCTGGTCCAGTCGAGGTTCCTGCCGCCTCCCACATCACGCAGCATATAGGTCAACCGACTGCAGCCCATGTCGCATATGCGAGGGCCCTCAGATCGCACCTTCCACCAGGGTTGCTCGAGGCTGCGCATGACGCGTATTCAGCAAGGGCCGTTATTTACGCTCTCTTGCTCGATAAAAAAGATGGTGGCGTACAATCCCAGCAACTTGCTTTGCTTGACGAAGCGGAATCCGTCGACATCTGTCGGATCACCCGCACATTCCTCTCCGACATCGGGGAATTGGCTCGAAACCATTACCTGCCACTTCTTGAAATCTGCAAGTCATCTCTTCGGGGATTGCCAACACAATACGATGTATCTTTCCGGGCCAATATCCACTCCCTTGTTGCCGCTGATAAGAGGATAACGCTCTTTGAATGGACGCTTCAGAGGTCACTCATTCATCACCTTGATGCAAATCGGAAGCCAGCTGACAAAAAACCGGACCGCGACAAACTCGCCAGCCGAGTACAGTCTGCCCGACTCCTCCTCTCTATGCTCGCGCATGCCGGACATTCCACCAGGGGCGATGCTGAACGTTCTTTCACCATCGCCATGAAGTCGGTTTCATTTCCATGGGAAATCCTCCCGTCATCGCAATGTTCGCTCAAGGCTCTGGATGACGCCCTTGCGAAACTTCTTCACCTTTTACCCCGTCATAAAGAAAAACTCGTCGAGGCCTGCGTCGCTTGTGTCACAGCGGACGGGAAGATCTCCCTGAACGAAGCAGAATTGCTGCGCGCGGTTACTGAATTACTCGGATGCCCGTTGCCACCGATGCTCCCCACGCAGGGCTGACTCCACCCCCCTTCTTTGTGATCCTGTCACCCGGGCATATAAACGCATGGCGCGTAACGAACAACTGATTCGTCACCACAAGATCCTTCAACTTCTCGAAGGCCTGCGTTATGGAGCAACGCTCGATGAACTGGCAGCCCGTGTCAAGGACGAACTTGGATTAAGCTCCCTGCACCAAAGGACTGTACGCCGCGACATCGAAGCTCTCCAGGTTGCTGGCTTTGATATCCAGCCCGAGGACAGTCCTCGTGGCCGCGTATGGAAAGTTGGTGCCACTTTTCGAAATGGCTTCAAGGTAAATGCATCAACAACTGAATTGATTGCACTCTCGGTCGCACGCGAGATGCTGATGCCTCTCCACGGAACCCCTTTCTGGCAGGGGATTGAATCTTTCTGGTCCAAGCTTATGGATGAGGTTCCTCCGTCGATTGCCAGTCATTACGAGAGACATCGAGATACTCTTTTTGTTCTTGGCACCATTCCCAAGGACTATTCAGACAAACTCGGTGTCCTCAAGACATTACAGAGGGGCATCCACGAACACCGTGTCATCGAGATCGTCTACCGGGCCCCTGGAAAAGAGGCTTCCACGCGGATGGTAGAACCGTATGCGACAATCGTCTACGTATCCAGTATTTACGTTGTCGCAGCCGATGCGGAACTCACGGACAGCGTGTCCCGCCTCCGCCACTGGAAACTTGATCGTGTAGAAAAAGCTACAGCAATGGATGAATGGTTTACCTTGCCAGGGGACCTGGACCTGGGCCTTGGGACGTCCGGCCCGGGGAGCCTTTTTTCATCGGGGCCGACCGTCTCTTACATCATCGAGCTATCCGACTCCGCTGCGCAACGCCTCCGTGAGGATCCATGGCATCCGGATCAGAAACTGCAAAAAGAGTCTTCTGGGCGATGGTTGTTGCACGTCGATGCAGCCCATCCACTCGACATTCTTCCGCGAGTTCTTTCTCTTGGTAGCGAGGCGCAGCTCCTCGAGCCGCTTTCAGTCCGCAACCAGCTACGACAGATCGTCGAAGATCTTCATGATAAATACAAAACCGATTCTGGAGATCCGTCGCCGGAATAGAGTTTTCGGAATTCAGACCAGTCCTGTGCCGTAGCGCAGTCTAGTGGCGGCAGAACGCTCTGCATTGTTTCCGGATATTTTTGAACCGCGCCGGTATTGAAGATCACCACTTCGTCCCCATCTTCAATCCATCCTGCCTCGGAGAGGTGTTTTACAGCACCCACGCATGCCCCGGTCTCTGGGCAAAACCCGATTCCCTCTGCCCGGTTACCAATTTTCATCCATTCCTGTATCGACTCCTCGGGAACTGAAATCGCACACCCGCCGCTGTTGCGAACGGCCTCGAGTATCATGAAATCCCCGACTGCGCCTGGGACGCGAATTCCCCTCGCGATTGTGGTCGCGTTCGTTATTGGTTCAGCGAATCGTTCTCCCGAATCAAAGGCTCGTACGATCGGGTCACAACCACTTGATTGAACGACGACCATGCGTGGCATTTTATCAGTCCTCAACCAACCGAGTGCACGTAATTCCTGGAAGGCCTTCCACATGCCAATCAGTCCCGTGCCGCCTCCCGTGGGGTAAACAATTACGTCCGGTAGAGACCATTGCATTTGTTCGGCCAACTCCAGGCCCATCGTCTTCTTTCCTTCAATCCGGTATGGCTCCTTGAGCGTGGAGAGGTCAAACCAGTCCATTTCTTCCCGGCCCTCACCGACGATCCGTCCACACGCGTCGATCAGGCCATTAACCAGGAAGCCGTGTCCCCCCGCCTGTACACACTCGTATTGATTGATCGCGGGTGTGTCCTCCGGCATGAAAACAAAAGCTTCCATTCCGGCTCTTGCAGCATAGGCGGCCGCGGCGCCACCGGCATTCCCTGCGGTTGGCAATGCGACACGGGTGACACCGAAATATTTGGCCATGGTTATCGCCATCGCCAGGCCACGGC
>JAPYUD010000168.1:0-7142 GCA_029936215.1 Pirellulaceae bacterium
ACACGAGACCAGTCGAACATGCTGCGATCATTTCCGACCGGGGCTTGATAAGTCCCGGCCTGTCCAGAAAGCACCTGCTGGTATTGCTGGGACGCTTCCACCGGCATCTCCCCACCACCAATCATGAAAACCGTTTGACAATTAGGGCACCGTCCCTGCTTTCCGGCAAGATCTGCTGGCACCTCAAATTGCGCCTGGCAACTGGGGCAGTTCGCATCAAGCATCTCGTTCATCCGGCCTGCTCCCCTGGGGGCTTCTTTGTCTCACTTCTTACAAACAACATACGCCCGGGAACTCCCTCTCACAATACAAATCAAGCCTGGGCCCATCCCGGATTGAGAACGCGAACCCGCTCAGCGGCAGCAGAGAACTCCCTTTCCGTCTCGCCACTGGCAGGCCTGCTTACGGTATCATTTCTAGTTGTGAGCTTTCTCCCGGGGGACTTGAACAATGAATAACCGCTTCATCGCCAGTGCGTGGCTGCTCATGCTGTTGAGCCTGCCACTGCCCTGCCCTGCCCAGCAGCCTGCCCCGGAACCCGACACGCGTCATGGCGATGCGATGATCGCCTCCTATTTCAGCCAGCAAACTGCAAGGCTGGAAACAGACTGCCTGGCACACATCGACTCGCTCAAGGACTGGGAAAAACAGCGGATCGTTGAGCGAGGGCGCCTGCTGGAAATGCTGGGACTTCACCCGCTGCCTGAACGGACTGACCTGAAGCCGGTGATCACTGGCCGCACCGAGCACGACCAGTTCACGGTGGAAAAGATCCAGTTCCAGTCCCGACCGGGACTCTACGTGACCGGCAACCTCTATATCCCCAAAAACCGCAGCGGTCCCCTTCCGGCCATCCTCTACGTCTGTGGGCACGGCCAGGTCAAGATCGATGGGGTGAGTTACGGCGCCAAGGCCCACTACCAGCACCATGGTGGCTGGTTCGCACGCAACGGTTACGTCTGCCTCACGATCGATACCCTGCAGCTGGGCGAGATCGAGGGGATTCACCACGGCACCTACCGGGAAAACATGTGGTGGTGGGTCAACCGGGGATATACCCCGGCCGGCGTGGAAGCCTGGAACTGTGTTCGCTCGCTTGATTACCTGCAGTCACGTGAGGAAGTCGATGGCGATCGGCTGGGGGTCTCGGGCCGAAGTGGCGGGGGTGCCTATAGCTGGTGGATCGCAGCGATTGACGACCGCATCAAGACTGCCGTGCCGGTGGCCGGGATCACCGATCTTCGCAACCACGTCATTGACGGCTGCGTCGAAGGCCACTGTGACTGCATGTACATGGTCAACACCTACCGCTGGGATTATGCCATGGTCGCGGCACTGGTTGCCCCCCGCCCGCTCCTGATCAGCAACACCGACCGTGACGGGATCTTCCCCATCGATGGCGTCTATCGTACCTACCAGAAAGTCCGAAAGATCTACGAGCTTTACGGCGCCGGTGACAAGCTGGCCCTGCACGTCACCTCCGGTCCCCACAAGGACACCCAGGAATTAAGGGTCCATGCCTTTCGCTGGTTCAATTTTCATCTGCAGGAGGGAAAAACGGACCTGGTGGAGACCACCGCCGTCAAGTTCTTCAAGCCACAACAACTCAGGGTCTTCACCGAACTGCCAGCCGACCAGAAGAACACTCGAATCCACGAGGACTTCGTCGCCACCGCGCCAGAACCAGCGGTGGTGAAGTCCGCATCTGCCTGGCAGCAACAGGAAGAGAGCTGGAAACGCCAGTTGAAAGAGAAGTCCTTTCGTGGCTGGCCAGCCGAGGCCAGGCGACCCCGGCTGGAGACAATGACCGACGAGGATGTGAAGGACGTGACGGTGCGGGTCTGGGAGTTCGCCAGCCAACAGGGCATTCGCCTGCCATTGATCATGGCGCATCGCAAGGAGCTGGAGAAACCGACCCTGCTGGTCCTCAACGTGCTGGATGAAGAACACTGGAATGCCATGCTCTCCAGGTACGGCCACTCGTTTGTATCGGTCCAGAAACTCGCCACCGGCAGCCTGCCTGCCGAGGACAAGCAGGCCTGGATCGCCGAGCAGGAGATGCTCAAGAACAACGACTGGGCGATCATCTACTTCCCGCCTCGGGGGATTGGCCCGACCGCCTGGGATCCTGCTCCCTTCAAGCAGAACCAGCACCAGCGGCGGTTCTACCTGCTGGGACAGACACTCGATGGCATGCGTTGCTGGGATGTCCGCCGGGCGATCCAGGCAATTCGAACGGAGGTTTCCGCTCCGCTCTGGCTCCAGAGTCACGGCTCGATGGCTGGCGTTACGCTCTATGCCAGCCTGTTCGAAACCGACATCGGGCGGCTGGATCTTTACGACCTTCCAACCTCTCACCGGCAGGGTCCCTTTTTCCTTCATGTCAGGCAGGTCCTGGATATGCCGCAGGCGGTGAGCATGGGTGCTGCAAAAAGCCAGGTGATCCTCTACCAGGACGACGATCGTGCCTGGAAGTACGTTCACCAAACATCCAGCAGTCTTGGCTGGGAGTCCAGGCAGTTCCAGTTCCGCAAGCTTTCAGGACCATGACCCGCCAGGACGCGGCAGAGTAATTTCCAGCAAGGAGACTTCATGAGCGAGCGATGGATCGCCGATCGCACACGGCTTTTTGACAGCAGCGGTATTCGCAAGGTCTTTGACCTTGCCCGCTCGCTCCCCGATCCGATCAACCTCTCCATCGGCCAGCCCGACTTCGAGGTTCCCGAGCCGGTCCGCAAGTCATGTATCGAGGCGATTGAAGCGGGCAAGAACGGGTACTCCCTGAGCCAGGGAATCCCCCCCTTGCGCGAGAAAATCCAGCAGCAGGTCGACCAGCAGTACGGTCACACGGATCGCACGGTGCTGATCAGCTCCGGTACCAGCGGCGGGCTGGTGCTGGCCATGCTGGCCCTGGTTAACCCGGGGGACGAGGTGATTATCTTCGATCCCTATTTCGTCATGTACGAGCCGCTCGTCCAGCTGGTGGGTGGCACACCGGTCCTGATCGACACCTACCCGGACTTCACGATTGATGTGAACCGTGTCGAGGACGCCATCACCGACCGCACCAAGATGATCCTGCTTAACAGCCCTGCCAACCCGACCGGGGTGACTGCCAGCGAGGAAGAAGTTCGCTCGCTGGCGGAGCTCGCAGCTCGGCACAACATCGTGCTTGTCTCCGACGAGATCTACCGGCACTTTTGCTATGACGAGCCATTTTCCAGCCCGGCATCCTTTAACGACCAGGCGCTCGTGATCGACGGGTTTTCCAAGAGCCACGCGATGACCGGCTGGCGACTGGGCATGGTCCACGGGCCGGCCGAGATCATTGACACGATGATCAAGCTCCAGCAGTACACGTTTGTCTGTGCTCCGCAGCCTGCCCAGTGGGCAGGCCTGGCAGCCCTGGATGTGGCGATCACCGCCCACGTCGACCAGTACCGCCATAAGCGGGACATGATCGTGACCGAGCTTGCCGATGACTTCGAGATCGTCAAACCGGGGGGAGCCTTTTACGTATTCCCCCGGGCCCCGGTGGCAAGTGGCAGTGAATTCGTGATGCGTGCGATCGAGAACAACCTGCTGATCATCCCCGGGGCGATGTTCAGCAACCGCGACACTCACTTCCGTATCTCGTATGCCGCGGATGACGAGACCATCGCCCGCGGCATCGAGGTGCTCCGGAAGCTCTGCCGAACGCCCTGACCTAGGCGCTCTTGCTCCGTGGCTTGGACGGAGGCTTCTTGCCTGTTGTCGCCTTGAACAACTTCTTCTCGCCCTCCACGATTTTCTCATCCAGGACAAAAGACCCCGTGCCGCGATTCTCGGGCAGGTCGTACATGATATCGAGCATCACTTCCTCGATAATACTGCGCAACCCCCGCGCGCCGGTTGCCTTTTTCATCGCCTTGCTGGCGATCGCCTTGAGTGCCTTCTGGGTGAACTGCAGTTCGCATTTCTCCATCTGGAAGAGACTCTCGTACTGGCGAGTCAAGGCATTACGCGGTTCGGTCAGCACCCGGACCAGGCTCTCCTCGTCCAGTGGCTTGAGTGCCGCGCAGATCGGCAGTCGGCCGACCAGTTCCGGGATCAAACCGAATTCGAGTACATCCTCGACACTTACCTCCGGCAACAACTCGGCCAGCCCCTGTTCCGGGCCGGCACTCACCTGCTGGCCGAAACCAAGCGTCTGGCCACCGGTACGGCGACGGATAATGTCCTCGATACCAACAAAGGTCCCTCCACAGATGAAAAGGATATTGGTGGTATCGATCTGGATATACTGCTGCTCGGGGTGTTTCCGTCCACCCTGGGGTGGCACATTGGCAACGGTCCCCTCGAGCATCTTGAGCAGGGCCTGCTGGACCCCCTCACCACTAACGTCACGCGTGATCGACACGTTCTGGCTGGTCTTGCCAATCTTGTCGATCTCGTCGATATAGAGCACCCCTCGCTGGGCCGCCTCGACATCAAAATCAGCAGCGTGAAGCAGCTTCAGCAGCAGGTTTTCCACATCCTCGCCCACGTATCCCGCCTCGGTCAACGTGGTCGCATCCCCGATGGCAAAGGGCACATTAAGCACCCGTGCCAGCGTCCGGGCCATTAGCGTCTTGCCACTTCCGGTAGGACCGACCAGGAGGATATTCGATTTCTCGATCTCCACCTCGCCCTCTTCCCATCCGATCGAAAGGCGCTTGTAGTGGTTATGGACGGCAACTGCCAGGACTTTCTTGGCCAATTCCTGCCCGATCACGTATTCATCCAGCCTGCCAACAAGCTCCCTGGGCGTGGGAATCTCATCGAAGAGCTTTTTCGGTGCTCCACGCCGGCGTTGTTCCTGTTCCAGGATGGATTCACAAAGTTCAATACACTCGCCGCAGATATAGACATCCCCAGGACCCTCGACCAGTGGGCCGACATCCCGGTAACTCTTGCGGCAGAATGAGCAGAAGGCGTTTTTCTTCGTCGTGCTTCCACGACGGCCACCCTCATCTTTCTCTGTAGGCATGATATTTCCTTTCGGGTCATCCGCACTGTACGGACGAGATCCAGTTCCCATCGCTTGTCCTGGCCCAAAAGACGAAGTGGCAATCTTAAACCTGCCACAGCATCATGCGTTTTCGCCAGCGATCCTTCTGACCACACCGTGTGGCATCCATGCCTGTTTCAGACGAGCGTTGATTTTTTCAATGTAAAATAGCCGCCGTCCCGGGCAGCTGGTAAACGTGGCGTAACAGGCTGCTGCTGCCGAAGCCGGCAGTTACAATCGTCACGACCCATCGGAACCTGCCTCTTCCGGCTCGGCCGGATCAGGTTCCTGCTGGACTTTCTCATCCAGCACCGTTTTTACTTTTCGGAATTCCCCCTCGGAAATGTCACCCTCTGCATGCATTTCACGGAAATTGTCAAGCCATTCATTCGGACCCCGCACGTCATCGTCGATGCGATCCCGATACCTTCCCAGGACGTAGTAGGCAATTGCCATCAGGATCAGCAGAGCCGCCATCCACAGTACAACCTGCGTGACCGGTCTAGTCATGAAGTCCCACATGAATGCACTTGTCCAGGAAGCCGGGGATCGTTCCAAGTGGCCTTGCTGACGACTCTGCATGGAATAGTATGCATATTGAGTAGGGGGAGTCCAGCAGCCAGTTCTTCCCTGCCTGCCACGAATCCTGGCTGGCCTTTTCCAGATCCTGGTTTTTTCGAGTGAGAAACTGATGAGTCGACAGGACAGCCTGGCCCGAGTACTCCAATCCGGAATCGTGGCAATTATTCGCTCGCCCCACGTGGATCGGCTGGGGGATGTCGCCGAGGCACTCCTGGCTGGCGGAATCGACTGCATGGAAGTGACCTTCACGGTACCTAATCCCATCGACGTTCTGCGGGAGATGAACGAGCGAGTTGGTGATCGTGCCCTGCTGGGAGCTGGCACGGTGCTGGATACGGAAACGGCGCGGGCCGCAATCCTTGCCGGGGCGGAGTTCATTGTCTCGCCCTCCACCGATCTGGACGTCATCCAACTCTGCAACCGTTATGACAAGCTGGTGATGCCGGGGGCTCTGACCCCAACCGAGGTCGTTTCAGCCTGGGAAGCGGGGGCAGACGTGGTCAAGGTTTTTCCTTCTGACCTGACCGGACCCTCCTATCTCAAGGCACTCCATGGCCCACTGCCACAGGTTCGGCTCATGCCGACCGGGGGAGTCAACCTGCAGACGGCGGAAGATTTTCTGCATGCAGGAGCGTGTGCCCTTGGAATTGGCAGCTCGCTGGTCGAAAAAGAAGCCGTCCAGAATGGAAAGATGGAGCGAATCGAGGAACTGGCCCGCCAGTATGTCGAGATTGTTCAGCAGGTACGTGACGGTTCCTGAAACTCCCACTTACTTCATCGATCGAAAACACCGATAGATGAAGCAGGGGAAAAGCCGTCATGAGAACCAGCCTGGTCAGATCTGCCTGTGCCATCGTGCTTGCCCTTGCCACCGCGGTCCAGGCACAACAGGCAACCACGGAAGTCTCCATCCGGTACCGGCAGTTCACGATCCCCTTTGAGCTTCCCGAAAACACGACCTCGCCGGTCTCGGTCCAGTTGCATGTCTCCTCCGACAAGGGCACGACGTGGCAGCTTGTGGATGCGATTGACCAGGCAAGCGGTAAATTCCAGTTTCGCGCCGAGCAGGATGGCAGTTACTGGTTCTGCTCCCTCACGGTCTTTGCCGATGGCCGAAAACTGCCCGCCACGTTCAAACCGGAAATCAAGGTCCACGTGGACACGACCCCCCCGACCATCCAGTTGATCCCCCAGGTGAGTCCCGGGGGCTGGATTTCCATCGAGTGCCGTGCCAACGACCAGGAGCTTTCCCCAAACGGGTTGAGGCTCGAATCCAGTGCCGGCGACAAGCAGGCCTTCCTGCCGGTCCAGCTGGACGGTCCGGTCCAGCTGGTGGCACCCGGCTCGCTCCTCTGCCGCGCCAGCTGGCAGCCAGCGACAAGTTCCCGGCTGCTCCTGATCAGGGCGATCGCTGTCGACAAGGCTGGCAATTCCAAGACCATTCACAAGCGGCTCTTCCTCCCCCCTGTCTCACTTCGGCGGCCCCCAGACGACAACGGCCGCGGGAGTGTCCCCTGGCCAGCAGACAACG
>JAPYUD010000169.1:0-7090 GCA_029936215.1 Pirellulaceae bacterium
AATAAAGCCCCTCGTCAGGTGCCGACTGGACAAGGAATGGATCTTCCGCGGCAGGAGGGATGCCAAGTGGAATACCAATCCCAGTTGTCATCATTACGAGGAGAAGGAGTTCAGCGAAACCAGTTCCCAGGGCCATGGACCTTTCCTTCCTTGATTTCTGAATTAGGGGCGGATCGTTTCCCGGATCACCGGTGGTCGCGCCGAAGAGCTGTTGAGCAAGAAAAACGGAAGGAAAGCAGGTAACACGACATGGCTAGGAAGATCACCACGCTGCTCAAAATGAATTCCAGAGGGATCCACGTAGATCACCACTCGTTCCTGGCCCAGGTGGCGTGAAATTACGTTGGCGGGTGGGAGAAAAGACGCATCAACCAGGCGACCGCCAATGCGACCTGGTGCAACGGTTCCGGGCAAGGCAAGAGCCTTCCCGTCGCGGGGGAAGTTCCTGGAAATTTCCGTTGCTGCCATGTGGATTCCAAGCTGGGCCAGGGGGTAGGCAAATTCGAACAGGCTCTTGTTGTCTGTCACTGCCATCCCCAGCATTCGACGATCCGGCACAAATAACTCCCGTACGGACGGATTGTCAGCAAGTGACAGGGCAGTGTCCGGTTGTCGCAGGTGGCCACGTACGGCTTGTGGATAGAGTCCGATAACCACCTGCTTGTCGGTGATGGCCAGGCTGGGAAGTACCAGCACATCGTCGTCAGGAATGTCGAGGATATAGAGGCTGGCGCCACCGAGTGTCTCCTTGTGAAGACGGGGTGAATTGGCTCCCATGTTCTCTATTTCCCCCGCCAATGCCATCAAGACCTTTTCCAGCGCCTCGCGGTTCTTGACCTGTGCGGTTGCCGTCCAGCCGGTGGCGAGGCTTCCCTGGCGGCTACAGTAGAGAATCCAGCTCTCCCCCAGTGATTGCAACAGGTCCTCGCGAAGTTGTAATCCGAGTTGTTCCTGGAAAAGCTGAACAATCTCGTTGAGTTCATTTTCCGCGCGGGGATTGAAGGTGCGGGCCAGGTCCATTCCCACCATGTACAGCTTGTCGAGGTTGATTTGTCCGGCAACTGCCAGCAGCACATCGGCGGGGATCGTCTCCAGGTCTGCCAGCGAAAGGCCAGAAGCTGTCAGTGTCTTGAGGGGGCCATGGGGTTCTCCATCGAGCGTTACCAGTCCATGGCTGATCCAGTCGGGACCGGAGATGCCGGTGGTAAACGCCGCATGCTGGAGATTGTCCAGTCCAAGCGCCACGAGCGCCTCGTCCACCAGTTGCCTGGATCCAAACCAGGTTCCCAGCAGGTCGGTGCCCTGCTGAAGGTCAACAAAGGAGATCGTCGCTCGCCGTTTCATCGGCAGTGTTTTGAGCAGGTCAGTCAGCCAGGCCGGGATCTTGTTGTCCCATCGTTTCAGCACGTCTTCTGCTGCCTTTTCGCCGAGTGCCACGATCAAGTACTCGTCATCTTGTCCCCAGACGAGAGCAGGCCCCCCGGGCATGATCTCTGCCTTCTTGAAGCTGCCCGTCGGTGATGGCCAGGCAACCACGTTCTCTCCAGCAATAGCCTTCAGCAGGTCCGTAAGCAGCTTGTCGAGCTGTCCTGCGTCCTTTTCCGCATGGATAACAAGAGCCCCACGCATGCTCTCCTGGTCCTCCCCTGGCCAGACATAGGCAGCACCCGAGTGTCCATGTGATATCCTGCTTCCCTCTACCAGGAGCTGGACAAAGGGGGCGACGCCCGGAGATTTATCCCGCGAAGCAAACCCGGAGACCATTCTCTCCAGTTCCCCACTGAGTCGCACCAGGGCACGCTGCATGTCCGGTTCGGCGATGAGCTGCTCGAGACGGTTCGGACTCTCTGGGTCTGCCTCTGAAGCACCTGCCCACTGGTGAAAGAGCAGGCACTGCCGGGGGGCAATCTGCTGGAGTTGCAGATCCATCTCCCCAGGTGGAATACCAAGTCCTAAAGCTCCACCGAGGGTCGTGAAGATGAGAAGTCCAAGTGATCCCACGCTTGCCATCTACCTTGTTTTCCTGTCCTGGAGACGCACCGGGATCGTTGTAACACGCGACATGTCGTCGTACCAGCATCCCCGCAGCGATCCGTGAGTCAGATGCTACTTTCATGGCCAATCGGTACAATGATCACGGTGACAGCGATGCGTCGACGGTCGTGGTGGGTTACCGTTCCTCTAATTTGGGAGTTCTTTGATGGTGCCGGATAACTTGTGGCCCAGGTTCCCTGTTTCTTCCCGGGGTCGTTTGTTCTCCAGCCTCTGGCTGGTTGTCGGAACGGCATTTTCTCTGGCGGCTGTTAGCCTGGCGGAGGAGCCCGAACAGGCGGAGGGCCTGTTGAGTGTTGAGCAGGTGGTGGACCTCGCTCGTCCATCGCTGGCGGTCATTTCCGTGTCGGGCCGGGACGGAAATGAACTGGGTGTGGGGACCGGTTTCGTAATCGATTCGGCCGGCCTGATCGCAACCAACCTGCATGTCATCGGCGATCGCCGCCAGTTTCGGGTGGAACTGGGGGATGGTCGCCAACTGACAGTCAGCGGGGTCCATGCATCTGACCACAATATGGACCTGGCTATTATCCAGGTCAAGGAACAGGATCTTCCTGCGCTGAAACTTGGGAAACTCTCGGAATTAAAGCAGGGCGCCCCGATCGTGGTGATGGGTAATCCTCATGGATTGAAGGAATCGGTCGTCAGCGGCGTCAATTCTGGCATCCGTGAAATCGATGGCCGCCAGATGTTGCAACTTGCGATCCCCATCGAGCCGGGCAACAGTGGTGGTCCGGTGATGGATCGCCGCGGACATGTTTATGGAGTCGTCACCATGAAATCGGCGGTGACCGAGAATCTCGGTTTTGCCGTGGATGTCGCGACACTCACGGCCCTTCTGGAGAAACCCAACCCGGTACCGATCGATCGCTGGCTCACGATCGGGGTAATCGATCCACGAGACTGGAAGACCCTCTTTGGGGCACGCTGGCAACAACGCGGTGGAAAGTTGCTGGCAGGCGGGGCGGGCCAGGGCTTTGCCGGCCGCAGCCTCTGTCTCTCGACTTCCGAGTTGCCGGAGGTACCCTACGAGGTTGCAGTCAAGGTCCGTCTTGACGACGAGGCGGGAGCGGCCGGGCTCGTTTTTCATAGCGATGGCCAGTACAAGCACTACGGCTTCTATCCCACGGCCGGAAAGCTGCGTCTTACCCTTTTTGAGGGTCCCGATGTCTTTAGCTGGAAAGTGCTCTACGATCAGCCCTCGGAGCACTACCGTCCTGGCCAGTGGAACACGCTCAAGGTCCGTATCGAGAAGGACCGGCTAAGCTGTTACTGCAATGACGAGCTGGTTGTGGAATCGACGAACCAGGGCCCAACATCCGGACAGGTCGGGCTGGCCAAGTTTCGTGACACACGGGCCGAGTTCCGGAATTTCCAGCTGGCTCGTACAATCCCCGCGTCGCGAATCGCCCCGCAGGAGGCGAAGCGGCTGGAGAAGATGGTCGATGAATTACCAGCCTTCAGGGAACTGCTGCCAGGACAACTCGATGCACTCGCCAGTTCCTCGGCACGGAGCGATGAGATTATTCGCAGCCGGATCAAGCGAATCGAGCAGCAGGCAAGCGAGCTTCGCCGGCTGGCCAATGACATCCACAGCCGGGATGCGTGCCTGGAAATGGGGCGACTGCTGGAGACTGCGGATCAGCAGCCAGGGGAGGGTGAGTCTCCCCTGCATTTTGACCTCTTGCGAGCATCGCTGTTGATTTCCATTCTGGATGGCGAGGACATTGACCTGGAGGCCTATGTGGACCAGGTGGACCGTATGGCGATGGATATCCGCAAGACCTTTGCAAAGAAGGTGACCGCGGCCGACAGGCTCGAAGCGATGGACAAGTACCTTTTCAAGGACAACGGTTTTCATGGCAGTCGTTTTGATTACTATCATCGGGCCAACAGTTATATGAATCGCGTGATCAGTGACCGCGAGGGACTCCCCATTTCCCTGTCGGTCCTTTACATGGAACTGGGGTACCGGTTGGAGTTGTCGATAGAGGGAGTTGGCTTGCCGGGACATTTTGTCGTGCGGTTTGTACCGGGGAAGGGTGAAAGCCAGCTGATCGATGTCTTTGAGGCGGCACAGCGGCTGACCGGAGAGGCAGCGAGTCAACTGGCTGGCCTTGGCGGCCGGCCAGTGCCAGAGGAATTTCTGGCGGCCGTGGGGCACCGTGCCATCCTGACCCGGATGCTCAACAACCTGCTGAATCTGGCCCAGCGACAGGACGACAAGGAACGGATGCTCCGCTACCTGGAAATGATGATGGTTGTCGAGCCGGAGTCGATCCAGGCACGTGGTATGCGATCGATCATCCGTTACGAGACGGGCCGTAAGTCAGCTGCCATCGCAGACCTGGACTGGTTTCTGGAAAACAAGCCGGCGGAGCTGGACCTCGAGAGGATTCGCCAGATGCGAGATCTTTTCCAGCAGGACCGTGTTCCCCGCTGAGAGCTGTCACAGTAAAAGAGCGGCGGTCTACTGGATCGGCAGACCAAAGTCCCCGGCCGTGTCACGCCAGATCAAATGAATATGGCTGGCCGGGTTTCCAGCTGCATCGGGCTGCGTGTTGACAAACTCGACGAGAAATGTCGGGCCCTGGATCCGGTAGTAATGGCCGGTTCCTGGCGTGCTGGCCCCGGCCCAGGCAAAATGCACGTTGTCAAAACCGGCTTCTTCAATAGCCTCGACCCGGGCTGACGCCACATCATTGCTCACGGTGGAGAGGTAGCTTCCCAGGAGGGCACGCAGGATCGCCTGCTGTTGACGGTTCATCTTCCCGGCCGCCAGGCCCACGGCATCTTCCTGGGGTGGCTGTGCCTCGCCGGCTGCCCGTACTTCCCGTGGTGCCTCCTCGGCAATCACGGCGGTCGCACGTTCGTCACCGTCAAGTGACTTGAGCAGTTCGAAGGCCAGCAGCTCCTCGGCGGCCAGCACACGGGTCCCCTTGCGGATACCGGCCAGGTCCTCCGGAATGATCGTCGGGTTGGCACAGAGGACGGTCGGGGTGGAGGAGACAACCTCCCCGCCATCGACGACAAAATTGAGTGACATGTGATGACCTTCAATACTCAGGCCCCAGCGACTTTCGTTACTCGGCTCGCCAAAAACAGTGAAGTAGTAGAGTTCAGGATCCCGGGCAAAACGTCCGGGGTTCTCCTTTTCCAGCTCGCGGAGGACTCCCTCCATGGCCATGATTACCGTTGCCTTGTCAAAACCGACCTTGCCAAGGCAGCTGCGAAGTAGCTTGCGGGCCTTGCGTCGCTGGGAAGCATCCATGTCCTTGATGCGGACTCCCTTGCGCGTGTCCTTGGGGATGAAGTGCCAGTCGACCCGTACGGCGTCGCCGTAATCCATCAGGGCTGTCTGGCGTTGCCCGTCGTCCAGCGACGCCAGGAATTCCTGGGCTGCGGCTGTCATGCCCGGACCCGATGAAGTGATCCGCAGGGCGGCCCAGCCAAAACTCGCCAGGGTGACCAGGATTGTCATCGCCAGTGCTACACGACGTCGCTTCATCTTTCTTCTCCAACCAAAAGTTCAACAGGGAAAACAAAAAAATGCCTGTGGATCAGGCGCCCACAATATAACGCACCCCGGGCCGATCAGCCACGTCCGGCTCCGTCTGCATGTTCATGATGGTTCGGATCTCGATCGTGATGGTGCTGGTCCAGGTGCAGATGCAAGCGGGGTAACTTCTCCATTAACTCGGAAACTCCCTCGCCGCTCACGTGGGCGCCATCAAGGTAAAGGGATTCAAGTTGTTCGAAGTCGTGAAGGTGTCGCAATCCCTGGTCAGTGATGGGAATGTCAATCAGGTGCAGGAAACGGATTCCTGGCATGCCGGTGATCACCTGCAGGCAATCGTCTTCCAGGTGAGGGCTTCCAATTCTCAATAGCATCAGCTGGGGAAGTTGCTGGAGTTTTTCCAGGGCGGTGTGAGAGACAGTGGTGCGGGGCAGGTTGAGAACCCTGAGGTTTTTGCACGATACGATCTGTGAGAGCCCCTCGTCATCGACAGCTTTCCCGCGAATGACCAGTTGCTCAAGTTCCGGGATCGTGGCAAGAACGGCCAGGCCGGCTGCTGACAATTCGCTCTGTTCAATCACCACCCGGGTAACCCCCTGGACGTGTCGCATCGGCTCGATCGTTTTGTCGTGGACCGTCTCACCAGTCAGCTCAATCAGCTCACGTCGACCAGCACGGACCTCGGCGAGCTGGTCGGAGAGGCTGGCTGGGATGTCGAGGTCGGGAGCCGCCTGCTGTTGGCAACCGGCCAGCAGTACGAGGCTGGTGACCACGATCAGCATTCGCGGTCCTGGTCTGATCGGGAAATCCGGATGGTGGCAGGAGGACATGACGTCTAGGGATGCACTCCCTTGAGCAGGTCATACAGCTCGGACATCGCCCCGATATGATCGACATTTCCCTGCACGGAAAAAACATGGAGCAGGTTCGCCAGGATCCGGGCAATCCATTGGCGATGGGTTGCCGGCCGGAGGAGGTTCTCCTGGGAGATATCATTCCTGCCACTGTGCTGGCAGACAAGTGACCGGGCTTCGCTGTCGGAAAGCATGGTCCCACCGTGAAAGGGGTCGACAATCATCGTTTCGTTTGCCAACTGGACTTGGACGAGAAAGTGGCCTGGCGCGTTCAGCCCAACGACTGACAATCCCAATCGTCCGGCAATCAGCTTGTAGACCAATGAAAGAGTGATCGGTATTCCACGGCGGGAGTGGATTACCCAGGGAAGAAAGCTGTTCCGCGGGTCAAAGTAATCGCGATTGTTACCCCGAAATCCAAGTTCATCAAACAGGTGCTGGTGCAGGTGCGCGAGGAGTGCCCGTGGATTGTCATCGTGCACACGATCACTGATGGTGCTGGCAATCCTGTCCAGTTCGAGAAACAACTTCTCCTCGGCGGCTCCCGGCTGGTGGTGCATGGCAATCGCTGTGGCGATTCGAGCGAGGCCATTGTCCGATTCAATATTTTCCAGGGCCTGGGAAAAATGCTGGTAGGCGGAGGGCAAGCAATGCGTCGGTTCTCGCA
>JAPYUD010000170.1:0-7055 GCA_029936215.1 Pirellulaceae bacterium
CCCAACATCGCCGGGGTCCAGGCGGGGCATCACCCACTGTCCCATCATGGTCAGGATCCCGCGAAGATTGCCCAATTGAAGATCATCGAGTCCGGAATCCTCTCAATATTCTCGGACTTCCTGACGCAGCTTGGACAGCGATCGGCACAAGGGACTCGACTGCTGGATCACACGGCCGTTCTTTTCGGAAGTAACCTTGGTAACGCGAACGCCCACGACCCAAGCAATCTACCCATCATCCTTGCAGGAGGTGGCTACCGTCACGGTCAGTACCTGGCCTACGACAAGAAGAACAACATTCCACTGTGCAACTTATTCGTCAACATGCTCAACAATATGGGTATGGAAACAGAGTCGTTTGCGAGCAGCACCGGCACGTTGAGCTGGTAGGAGACCCAAGGGAGTATTCAATGAAGAGCTTGAAAGACCTCGCGTTGGTGATCGTCCTGGCTGCCGTATCCGCTCCATCGGTGGGACTGGCACAGTGGCAGGCGCATGAAGTTCGGCAGCTCAATGGCCAGGCCGGGCAAAGACGCCTGCCGGCGCGGTTTCAGATTGTTACCGAGAGCTGGAACCGGGTGGTTGCGGTTCCCTACATGGTCAATATGCCCGAGAAGGACCGGCTGTTGATGCTGGTCGGGTGTGATTATCCTCACCGTGCCTTCGTCCTGACCAGTGACGACCGTGGAGCAACCTGGACAGATCCTCGTCCTGTGCGAGTTGGTGACGATGGCAAACCATCGATCGGGATGGGAACCGGACTGGCATACCTGGGCAAGGGGAGACTGCTCTTTTACGAGGACGGTATCCTGGCAGCCGGTCAACCCTCTCGCTGGTTCAGTACCGATTATGGAAAAACCTGGGGTGACCCCGTGCCGATTGCACGGTCGTCAGATGACAAACCCTGGTACCTCTGGGATCCACCGCTTGTTGATCGACATCCCAGGACTGGAAAGATCATCCAGCTTGCCGAGACGGGCTACCGGCAATCAGGGACAGACTCCCAGGCCTCGATCCGCTTTAGTACCGACCTGGGGCAGACCTGGAGCCCGTCAATCACGGTACCCGAGTGGCATGGCGTCAACGAGGTGAGCCTGTTTCGCGCCGGCAACGGTGATTTACTGGCAGCCTGTCGGACCGACGTTCCAGGCCGGCTGGAGGGCAAGACCCTGGACCATTACGAGGGGCTTGGAATCTCGATCTCCAGGGACGACGGGCGTACCTGGTCAGCTGTCAAGAAGCTCTACGACTATGGTCGCCATCACCCGTCGCTGGTCCTGATGCGCAACCAGGATATTGTCATGACCTACGTTGTCAGGCTGGGATATGTCGACGACCAGGACGGCTTCCCCCAATTCGGGATCGAGGCGGTGGTCAGCCATGATCATGGAGCCACCTGGGATCTCGATCACCGGTACCTGTTGCATGTCTGGTCAGGAAAACGCAAGGGCGAGTCCTACTGGTGGCCGAGCAGCCAGGCCACGTCCTCCACGCTGTCACGTGACGGTTCAATTACCACGGTTTTCGGGACGGGGTACCGTATCCTGGCCGGCAAGGAGAGTCCGCAGGCCCCCAGGGACGCTGGTTTGATCCAGTGGCGTCTGAACAGGAAGGCGGGAAACGCCGACAGGGAAATCCGTGACGCGGCATTCGACTCAGATCTGCGCAACGTTTTTGATCCCAAGCAGTAGGGACGGCCATGGGTTGGGAGCGAGCCGTGAGGGGTTTGGTTTCGGCTCCCGGGTCACTTTCGTGAGCCCTACTCGCTACGGCTGGTGATCTCGATCAGGTGATAACCAAACTGGGTCTTTACTGGCCCGTGTACCTGGTTTACCTCGGCACTGAAGACGACCTGGTCGAATTCCGGGACCATCTGGCCTGGGCTGAACTCACCCAGTGCTCCACCCTCCTGGCCCGAGGGACACTGTGAATGTTCCCGTGCTACCTCGGCAAAGTCGGTACCCTCGAGGATCTGGGCCTTGAGTGATTCACAGAGTTCTTCTTCTGCAACAAGGATGTGTCGTGCGCTTGCAAGTGCCATGATTTCTGTCTCCTTTATCCGATCATTCTACGACTATTGTTCACGATGTTGGCCGCCGCACTGGCCCATGGTTCCGGCACCCGTATAGCGGTACTCCGTCTCCGCATCCGCCCCGTCGCCAAGGAATGTCCATTGTATTCCCAGCTTGTCCGGCGTGATTGTCTTGATCTTGAAAGCGACCGTGAATCGCTGGTTCAGGTAATGGCCCTCGTGAATGTAGACATGGCCATCCTTCGGTGGCAGGCAGAAACGTCGCCAGGCCTGCCTGGGAACTTTCTTCACATCGGCGAGCTTGATCTTGTCCAGGTCCGCTTTCCCAATATCAGCGATTCCTCCCTGCAGGCCAGCGTGCGGATTAATGTGCAACTGTCCACAGCCATTAAAGACAACGTCGACGTTATTGCGGTGAAGTCCCAGGTCCTGGGTCTGGTGGCGAAAGCTATACGCGGAGGTTTCGTAGGGCCCATTGTTCTTTCGCCGGGTGAGAACGACCTCGTGGTAGGTGGCGCTCTCCGTCGTCGGTTTCTGAGATGTCGTGCTCTTCGGCGCTGGTTGTCCCGCAACCGGCCAGGTTGTCCAGGCCAGCAGGAGTAACAGGAAACCGGTTTTTTTTATCATCGTGTTTTGTTCTTTCGTAACCTGCTGGGCCGCTAACGCTTCATCATTTTGACCATCATAGTACACCACGTGGCGACCTGTACTTGTATAGTAATGGCTGGAGCCGGTGTGAGGAGTCGCTGTGACTGCTGGCAGTTTCACTTTTTTCTGGGAAAACGAAATGAGAACTCTCCTCCTTCTGGTCACAATAGCTCTTCTCACATCCCCTGCAGGAGCACAAGAGGAGGCATTTCAACCGCTGTTCGACGGCAAGTCGCTCGATGGCTGGACGGCGACACCTGGCGGAACATGGAAGGTTGTTGATGGTTCGATTATCGGCACCAGCCCGAAAAGTGAACGACGACACGGGATCCTGCTCACCGACCGGCAGTTCTCGGATTTCGTCGTCAAGGCAAAATTTCGCCTGGTTTCCGGCGATAGCGGTTTTTACTTTCGCGCCGGACGGGTCAACAGCTCGGTGGGCGTGCACGGTTTCCAGGTGGAGGTGGACGAGACGCAGGAGACCGGTGGCCTCTACGAAACAGGTGGCCGTGCCTGGGTGAAGCGGCCGACCGCCGAGGCGATCAAAAAGCGTGCTTACGAGATTGGGAAATGGACGGACCTGGAGCTGACCGCCAGGGGGGGTGATGTCGTGGTCAAGATCAACGGCGTTGTCTCCTCGGTGCTGAAGGAGGACAAGGGACGGCGGAAGGGCCATATCGGCCTTCAGCTTCACGGCGGCCAGCAGATGCACGTGGAGTTTCGTGATATCACGATCAGGGAACTTCCGGACGAGTCCGGGTTTGTGCAGATGTTCAACGGCAAGGACCTGGCCGGCTGGAAGACGACCGGCAACTGGGTCGTGGAAAAAGGGAATATCGTCACCCTGAAACCACGACCGGGTGAGGCTGGCTGGCAACGGTACAAGGACTACCTGACCACCGAACGCCTGTATGGGAATTTTGTCCTGGACCTGGAATTCAAGTTCAACGCCAAGGGGAACTCGGGTGTCTTCATGCGAGTCGGTGACCTGAAAGACCATGTGAAAAGTGGTTTCGAGGTACAGATTCTCGATACCCACGGCAAGAAGCAGTTCGGCGCCCATGACTGTGGAGGGGTGATCAGCGCATCGGCACCCTCGAAAATGATGGTTAAGCCAGCCGGAGAGTGGAATCGCTACACCATCACCCTGAAAGACAATCGCCTGGTGGTTGTCCTCAACGGTGAGCAAATCCAGGATCTCGACCTGAGCACATCCCCTTTGAAGGACCGGCCGGCGAAGGGCTATATCAGCTTCCAGGACGAGGCAAAGCGAATCTGGTATCGAAACGTTCGCATCAAGGAGCTGGACTAGCTCCCTCCCTGGGCTCTCACTAG
This sequence comes from Pirellulaceae bacterium, assembly GCA_029936215.1. GTDB lineage: Bacteria > Planctomycetota > Planctomycetia > Pirellulales > Pirellulaceae > SAT2750. Next base: position 4,016 of record JAPYUD010000170.1, read on the forward strand.
AGCGATTTAAGAAACCGGACGAGCGCCGCACGGTCCGCGGCCGCCATCGCCCGGAATGCCTCCCGTGCCGACTCCCCTTCCCCGCCGTGCCAGAGGATCGCCTCGGCCAGCGTGCGTGCGCGGCCGTCGTGAAGATACGCCTCGCCACCACTGACGCCGGCCGTCAGGCCGATGTTCCAGAGCGGCGCGGTCCGCCATTCGCCTCCCGAGGCCCTCTGTTCGCCCAGGTTGTCGGCAAGCCCCGCCCCCATGTCATGCAGCAACAGGTCGGTATAGGGCCGGATCTGCTGGCTGCGAAGCTCGGCCAGTGGATGGTAAGGGCTGGTCGTGAGCTGCGGCAGATGACATTTCACGCAGCCGGCAGTGGCGAAAAGCTTCTCCCCGCGGAGGGCCGTGGCATCGAGCAGATCACGCCGGGCGCTCACGCCCAGCGTGGAGATGTAACGGGTCAGGTTTTCCAGGCCGTCGGCTGCCAGTTCGGGTTCTGCCGCAGCCGGTTCGCCATCCAGCCTGTCGAAAATCCCGGTGGTGACTCCCATGTCACTGCTCAGGGCGCTGGCCACCTGGTGCCGGACGCGGGCCTGTGTGGCCTTGTAGCCAAACCGCCCCATTCGAAGCTGGCCGGTCTCCGGATCGGGCACGATTTGTACTCGTCCTGAAATCCCGTCCTTATCTGCATCCGCTGGGTCTGCCAGGGCGAGGATCGTGCTTTCACTTACCGCCTCGAGCAATCCCAGGCCGACAAGCTGGGGTGAGAGCCGGACCGAGTAAAACTCCGGCGTGATGCCGGTAAACGTGTAGCGGGGCTTCTGCAGGGTGTACCCGGTGCCGTCGCCATAGGTTCCCCTGGTAACGGTATAGCCATCAAGCTCCACGCCCGCCTCGGGATTCCCAGTCACCGACTGCGGCTGCAGTGCCGAGCCCAGCTTTGGATGCGGGGTGCCCTTCGCATCGGCAGCGACCTTGACCACCGACTGGTACATTGGCCCACCGGCTGCCGGCGCGAGAGCTCGGCCGTTGTTCACGTGGCAGGCGACACAGCTGCGGGCCACGTAACCTGGCCCCAGCTTGTCCCCGTGCTCGTTAAAAGGTGGGTTTGGCTGGTCGGAGTGTTTGCCGCTGCCAAAGTCGGTATGGTGAAGCCGCCGACCAAGCATGAACCGCTGGCCGCTTTGAGGGGCCATGTTTGGTGCCATCTGCTTGAAGCGTTCTCGCGGCTCGTTGGAGTACTGCTGCGGCAGCGTGAGATGGCCGCCGAGCCAGGCTTTTTCCGGCAGCGGGAAGGAGTCGAGCCTCTCGCCCTTGCCATGCCAGGGGACGATACCCCGGCCGACAATGTAGAGTGCCGCTGTGCCGTAGTAATTTTTGCGACCGTTGCTGGGCGCGACGAGAAAGGGGCTGAACTCGAACTCCATCCGGTCGCCGACCTCGAGTCCGCGGCGCTCGATGGGGTTGTAGCTGATTGTGGTGGTGTACTGGTTTTTTCCGACCGGCCTTGTGGCCACGTTGTGGTGGTACTCGGCAACCGTGTTGATGCCACGAAAAAAACAGCGGAAGTCAGGGTTGTTGAGCGGGGAGAGCGAGGTGATGTTGACCGTGATCTCCTTGCCCCCCTTTGCCACACGGTCCACGAATTCGATCGTGACTGTCCGCTCTTCCCAGTAGAAGCTGAGGTAATGATCGTAGGCACCATTTTCCCGGGCATGCCGGTCTCGAACCCGGTCGGAAATTCGCGTGATCAGCGCATCGGACGTCTCCTCGGTCGCCGCCGGTTCCGCGGTCGTCCCTTCATCGAAAAGCGGAACGACCTGGGGCTCTGCAGCAATGGCGGCAATACAGCAGAGGCCAAGAGCAGAGGCGAGGAAGGTTCTTTGAATCATCTGGAGGAAGGCCAGTGCGTTCATGAGTAGAGCAACCGGTCGCTGGTCAAACTTTGATCGCTTCAAAATGAATCGTACCATTGCGTTCTTTGTGGGCAAAGAACGCATCGATGGCCAGGCTGGGGCCAATCGAGCGAACGCGTTCGACCGCCTTCTGGAGGTCCTCGCGCTGTTGGGATTCGAGCTGCAGCGAGGAGATTTGTAGCCGCTGCGTGTAAAACGCGCAGCCCTGGTGCGCAATCAGAACGACTCGCTCAAGCTCGTGAACCTGGACCAGGAATCGGAGTTGTTCGGAGACACCGTCTTCCTCGCGGTAGGTGGTAAAGTGGCGGACCTCCTGGAACAGCCAGGCGGTCGTAATGAGGCAGCCCCAGGGCAGTATGCATCAGCTCGTCAAACGGTTCACCGAATCGGCCGTCACTGCAATAGACCGCAGCGGCCTGGATTCGGTCGGCGTTATATTTCACCGAGCTTTCGAAGAAGGGTTGGCCTGTGTCGCTGTTCATGGTTACTGAATCCAAGGGGAAAAGACGTCACAGTTTTGTGCCTGCCGGTACAAGCAGTTTACCGGCTGGGCGAAAAATCTGCCTGCATCAGGCCGATCGCGCTGGGAGCGTAGAGCTTGCCCTCGGCCGGCTTGTTTCCCTCGGCACCATACCAGACATGTGCCCGGTTGTTGAGGAAGATCATTTTCGTCGGATGGACAGCGTGGTTATTTCCCTTTTTGCCATCGGCGGAGCCGAAGTTGCCGGGCGGTGCGGGGCCAAGAACCTGTTGATGGGAGAGTGCCTGTTTCCATTGGATCCCATCCCCGCTGGTAGCTGCGAACAGGGTCCATAGGCTGCCCCCGTTGGAGGTTTCCATAATCGTGTTGTAGAGCATCACGTACCGGTTGCCGTCGAAATGGACGGTCGGGCCGAGCTGCTTGGCACCACCCAGGCCAGGCAGCGATTGCCCGTCGTTCCCCTTTTTCCAGTGGATGCCATCGCTGCTGGTTGCCAGGCCGATCGTGTGGGTGCCGTTATAGGCCCCGTACCACATGACGAACTGGTTGCCGCGACGAATCACGTGGCATCCGGTCGCCTGTACCGCGTCGATAGAGCCTTTCGGGCCGATCTTGAGGACCGGGTCGCCGTTGTTGGCTCGTTTCCAGTGAACAC
>JAPYUD010000171.1:0-7029 GCA_029936215.1 Pirellulaceae bacterium
GGCTGAAGACGTACGCCGGCCAGCGATCCTACCGGGGTGAAAATTACGACACCTGGACCCATCGATTTGAGTATCCGGAGAAGCCCGTCCCGGTAGCCGATCGTTACCGAGGTTTCCACCGCTTCGACCTGACCACCTGCATCGCCTGCGACCAGTGTGCCAAGATCTGCCCTGTGGACTGCATCTACATCGGCAAGGAACGTGTAGAGAACGGCAAGGGATTCAAGGTCACCGGCTTCACGATTGATTATTCCAAGTGCATGTTCTGCGCACTCTGCGTGGAACCCTGCCCTGTAGACTGCATTTTCATGGGGGCCACCCATGACCTGAGTTGCTATAGCCGTGACGGCTGCCTGGTGGATTATTCACGCCTTCCGGTCAATGTCGGCTGGGGTCGTGCAACACTGAATCCAACTGCCGTGGCCCAGTCGAAAGTCCTTGTTGACCCAATTCACAACGGGCCCAACCAATAGCCAGAAATGGCCTATCGCCGAGGTTTTCTATGTCTGCGGAGCTGATTCGACTATTTACGCTGGACGAGGCAAATGCCACGTTACCGCTGGTCCGCGCCATCACCAAGGACCTGGCCGAGAGTTCCTTTGAAGTTTTTGAGCGCCACCAGCAATTCAATCGTGTGATGGCAGGCCGTGACGTAGAGGACGGCAGTCCCTACTGTGATGAACTGGTCCAGGTTCGGCAGGACCTCGAAAAACAGGCCGAGCAACTCCAGGAGTACCTTGAAGAACTCAAGCAGCTTGGCGTGGAATCTCGCAACGGTCCGCATGGCGTCATCGACACGGTTGATTTTCCTTCGGAGCGGGAGGGGCGTGGTATTTACCTCTGCTGGCAACTGGGGGAGGATGAAATCACGCACTGGCATGAACTGGAAGCCGGATTTGCAGGCCGGCAACAGCTGTTTGCGACGGTGGTAATGGATGAAGAAAACTAGGCCTGTTGACCGGCCCAGAGATAGCCGCCGGTGATCCTGTTACAACGACGCAGGGATACTTGCAAAGCACACCCGTACGCTTAGAATTTCCTTCTTGACCTGATTAAACAACGCCTGCCGGGTGACTTGTCAAATCGTGGCCTGGCAAACAAGCTGCCGAGTCTCAAGACGACCCCGCACGCATAACCGGCGACCTGGATAACTTCATTCCAGGCAAGACGCATGTCGGCAATTGAATCATCAACAAGCATCGTTGCTTACCTCACGCTGTTCGTGCTGGCTGGCCTCCTGTTCCTGTTCGTAAATCTGCTCGTCGGATACCTGTTGCGCCCACACAACCCAGGTCCTGAAAAGGGTGAGATCTACGAGTGTGGGGAGCCAACGATTGGTTCAAGTTTCGTCCAGTTTGACTTGCGGTTTTATGTCGTTGCCCTGTTATTCATCATTTTCGACGTGGAGATTGCCTTTTTCTTTCCCTGGGCAACTGTTTTTGGCAAGGCAAACCACCTTCATGATGCCACCCAGGCACAGCAAGTAGTGATCCGCGAGGCCGATGGCGACTTCGTCTTGAATGCAAACGTCACGTCGCTCTACCGGGAACTGGGAGTTCGCGCACCGGTCGTCGAAGGGGATCCGGAACTGGCACGGCGACAAATCGGGGAACAGGCCAAGTTGCTGGCCAGGGCGACACTGGTCGACATTGCCGTCTTTTTCGCAGTTCTGTTGATCGGGTTTGCCTACGTCTGGAAACGAGGGGATCTGGACTGGGTACGATCGCTTCAGCAATCAAGGGGTCCGCCCAGCGTCACTTAAGAGCAGGGAAAAACGGCAGGTACGATTGAAACAAGCGAGTTCAAGAGAAAAGAAACAATGAGTGAGAAGTCATTGAGCGAGCAGCTCACCTCGCAATTCGGAGATGCGGTGCGCAGCGGCGATCCAGAGGCAATTGACCAGTGGATCGAGGTGGATGCGGACAGGCTGCTGGAAGTCTGCGAGATGTTAAAGGCCGCGGAGGATCTTCAACTCGATATGCTCAATTGCATTACCGCGGTAGATTATCTGCATACCGATCCCAAGAAAGCTGAGAAGGCGGACTGGGATCCCCACATGGAAGTGGTCTATCACCTCAGCAGCATCCACTTCAAGCACACGCTTGTACTGAAGGTCAAGGTCGATCGCTGGAAGGATGGCAAGGAGGGGGAATTACCGGTGATTCCCTCGGTGGCCGGAATCTGGAGAACAGCCGACTGGCACGAACGGGAGGTCTTTGATCTTTCCGGCGTGGAGTTCAGCGGCCACCCTGACCTTCGTCGTATTCTCTGCCCGGAGGACTGGGTGGGATACCCTCTTCGTAAAGACTATGAACTTCCCCTTCAATATCACGGAATCCGTGGACGATAGGCGTCAGGCTGAAACAATCTCGACGGGGTAGAAATGGCAACCAAGACGGACGACCAGCGAATTATCGAGTTTGACGTCCGCACGGACGAAATGCTCGTCAACATGGGGCCTCAACACCCCAGTACACACGGTGTGCTGCGCCTGGTGCTTCGGACCGACGGTGAGATCGTCTCGCAGGTCGAACCCCATATCGGCTACCTGCACCGCTGTGCCGAGAAGATTGGTGAGAACCTGACACCGCGCCAGTGGATCCCCTACACCGACCGGATGGATTACCTGGCGGGAATGAACATGAACCTGGGCTGGGCACTGGTAGTCGAGAAACTGCTTGAACACCAGATTTCCGATAAGGCCCGGCACCTGCGGGTCGTGATTTCCGAGTTGAACCGGATCGCCAGCCACCTTGTCGGCATGGGTGCCTATGGGTTGGACCTGGGTACTTTCAGCCCCTTCCTGTATGCCTTCCGGGAACGCGAGAAAATCCTGGATCTCTTTGAGGATGTCTGTGGTGCCCGGTTGACCTACAGTTACCTGACCCCCGGCGGTGCTACGGCCGACCTTCCTCCAGGCTGGCTGCAGAGATGTGAACAGTTCCTGGACCAGTTTGAGCCGATCATCCCGGAATACCACGCGCTGCTGACAACCAACGCGATCTTTATCAAGCGAACCGCTTCGATCGGTGTCATCTCTCCGGAACTTGCCATCAGTTATGGATGCACCGGGCCGGTCTTGCGGGGCAGTGGCGTGGAACATGACCTGCGGTTTAACGGGGAAGAAATCTACACGGAAATGTACGACGGTTATGTTTTCGAGGTGGTCTGTGAAAAAGACGGCCATTACCCAGCGGACGAAGATTACCCGGATGTCCCCTCCGAGGCGGTACTGGGGGATTGCTGGCATCGTTTCTACGTTCGCATGCTGGAAGTTATCCAGAGCATCAAGCTGGTGCGGCAGGCGATGGAGCGATACAGCACGGCAACCGGAGATCATGGCGTACCCATCAAGTTCAACCAGAAGCTTCCCAAGGGGGAGGCCTACCTGGAGACCGAGGCCCCCCGCGGGCAGATGGGTTTTTACCTGGTCAGTGATGGAACGGCGATTCCCTGGCGTGCCAGGGCGCGAAGCAGTTGCTTCTGTAATCTCTCGATCACTGCGGAGATCTGCCAGAACTGCCTGATCGCGGACATCCCGGCAATTGTGGGATCGCTGGATGTGGTGATGGGAGAAATTGACCGTTAGGGCAGAAACGCAGCTATTCAAGACAGGAACCAGGTAGCAGTTAGAGAAACTGGCAAGGGAAAGCAATCGTGGCAGAATTCATCAATGGCATCGTGGGACTGGAGGGCGCGACATTTGGATATGTCGTCGCCGCGCTGGTTCACTGCGTTCTGCTATTGCATGTCGTCGCCGTCGGTGCACTGATCTTTATCTGGCTGGAACGAAAGGTCTCAGGTCGTATCCAGGATCGGCTGGGCCCCACCCGCGTGGGTGGCAAGTTTGGCTGGCTGCAGACGCTGGCCGACGGCATCAAGCTGATCGCCAAGGAAGATGTCACGCCTGACGGCGCCGACCGGATGCTTTTCAAGCTGGCGCCATACATCAGTTTCGCGGCCAGTTTTGCTGCCTTCCTGGCACTCCCTTTCGCCGATGGCTGGGTCGCCAACAACATCAACTCCGCGGTCTTCTTCGTGCTCGCGGTGCTGGGGCTGGAAGTTTTCGGCGTCATCCTGGCGGGCTATGCCTCCGGATCCAAGTGGTCCCTGTTCGGGGCCATGCGGGAAGCGGCCCAGGTCGTCAGCTACGAGATTCCACTTGGCCTCTGCGTGGTGGTCCCGGTATTCCTTGCCGGCACGATGAACCTGGTCACGATCGGGAACATGCAGGCTGGCTGGCTGAGTAACTGGTTCGTGTTTCACGACCCCTTCACCTTCTGCATTTTCTGGATTTTCTTCACCTGTGCCACGGCCAGCGTGAACCGGGCACCGTTTGACCTTGCCGAGGCGGAAAGCGAGCTGGTCGCCGGTTTTCACACGGAGTATTCCGGGCTTCGCTGGAGCTTCTTTTTCATGGCCGAGTATGGTTCCATGTTCCTGGTCAGCGGGCTGGGAGCAATTCTCTTCTTTGGCGGCTGGAACGGCCCGGTCCCGATCATGCACATCATCGGCTGGGCCGACAGCGGGGGACTGACCGGCTACCTGGCCAACCTGGCTGGCTGCGTGAACTTCATGCTCAAGGCAACCGTCGGAGTGACCGTGATGATCTGGATTCGCTGGACATTGCCGCGGCTGCGAATTGACCAGGTGATAACGACCTGCCTGAAATACTGTGTGCCCCTCGCATCCGCCTGCTTCCTGGGGGCTCTCTGCTGGGAAGTGCTGGACATCTGGTCGCCGAACCATCTTCACCTGGGTAGCAAGCCGGCCCACCAGGTCAACGAGGATTGGGCGACGGTCCCACGGTTTCCGGAACTCACGAATCCAGGCATCCCCGAATCCGGCGATGTCTACGAAAATGGACCTCCCGAGATGCCTGCGGAACCAGGGCCAGAGTCTGTCGACGGTGACACGGCAGCGGTAGAGAGGGCGTCCGATCACCAACTGTTCACGTCCTCCAGACAGGAGGATTCGCCATGATCAATCTGCTTGCTGTCAGTTGGGGTGACTTTTACTTCATTATTTTTGCTGGCGTGGCCTGCATCTTCGCGTTGGGGGTACTGCTCACCAGCAACGTCGTCCGCATGGCCTTTTACCTGATCATCTCGCTGGGTGCCACGGCTGGGCTGTTTTTCCTGGCGGGTGCCGAGTTCGTGGGTGCCATGCAGCTGATGATCTACGTCGGTGGCACGCTGGTGCTATTGATCTTTGGTGTCATGTTGACCGCCCAAAGCAGGTTCATCTCGATGAAGACGCATCCTCGTGACTGGTTGCTGGCGGTGATCGTCGGCGGCTCGCTGCTGATGGTCCTGCTGACCGCTGCCTTTGGAGTCCCGGAGTGGCACAATGAACAACAGGTCCAGGCTGCTGTCAGCAGTCTTGAAACTGCAGACTCCAAGACTGCCACCCCCCTGGGACTTGCCCTCACCGGCGTGCGAGTCGACAAGCTCGACCAGATGGACCAGCAGTTGAAAGAGGGAATGTCGGGCTACCTGCTGCCATTTGTGATCGTCTCGATCCACCTCCTGGTCGTCCTGATCGGGGCAGCCTACATGGCTCGAGCCAAGCGGATGGTACGGTTTGTTCGCGAAGAAGAACCAGAAGCTCCCGGGGAAAACCAGGACCAGGAATAACATGTTCACCATACTCGCTACCACAACCGTCTCCATGTACCTCGCCGTCGGCGCAGTGATGTTCGTCGTCGGGGCGATCTGCATGGCAACCAAGCGGAACGCGATTGGCGTTCTGATGGGTATCGAGCTGGTTCTCAATGGAGCCAACATTAACTTTATCGCTTTCGGCAGCCAGTACCTGCGACCCAATTCGCTCGGCCTGGATGGCCAGCTGATTGCCCTGTTCGTGATCGTGCTGGCAGCCGCCGAGGCGGCCGTGGCACTCGCCATCGCGCTGAATTTTTACAACAACCATACATCGATTGACGTCGATCGAGCTGACGAGCTGAAGGGTTAGTCGTCGTGACAGAATTCATACCTGGCATCCTGTTGACCGCCGTGCTGCTGCCACTGGCATCCTTCTTTGTGATCCTGGTGGCCGGTAACCGGCTGCGCGAGAATGCCAGCACGATAGCAACCGGCGCAATCCTGCTGAGCGGCGTACTCTCCTTCATCTGCTTCTTCTGCTGGCTCATCCAGCACCACTCGGTCATCTTCCCCGAGACCAACTCCCACGTCGCCCAACTGCAATCACCCGCCGAATCAGGGAGCCAATTCACCCTGGTCGACCATCACACCGACGATGGCCATGGCGACAGTGAGATGCATGCGGCAGCCGATGAGGATTCCGATCACGAGGAAAACACGGACAAGATCGAGGCGATGCACGGTGATTACTACCTGCTGGGGAAATTTGGCAAGCTCCGGCTGACCATCAGTTACTACATCGACACGCTCACCCTCTGCATGTTCTGCATGGTGACGCTGATTTCCACGCTGATCCACTTCTATGCCCAGGGGTACATGCACGAGGAAGTCGATGACGAGTTGACGGATCATGAAGTCCAGCTGGAAGACGGTTCCGATCTCAAGCGTCCGGGGCGATACCACCGTTTTTTCCAGTTCCTCTCGCTCTTCTGCTTCAGCATGCTGGGACTAATCCTGGCGGGTAACGTCGCCATGATCTTCGTCTTCTGGGAACTGGTAGGAATCTGCTCTTACTTCCTGATCGGCTTTTACGTGGAACGCCAGAGTGCCTGCAACGCTGCCAACAAGGCCTTTATTGTCAACCGCGTGGGCGACTTCGGCATGATCATTGGACTGATGATCTTCTGGACTGGCTTTGGCACACTCGCCTTTGGCGACTACAAGGATGAACACGGTGAGGTCACCCAGCAGGGGCTGTTCAGCATGGCACGGCCGGCTGAACAGCATCACCAGTTGATCACGCCCGACGGGCTGGTCCGCCTCTCTGCCCGAACTGAGCTGCGCGAGGCAGTACAGCAGAAACGAGCAGAACTGCTTCGATCGGGTAGCGATCTTACCACCGAGGCCCGGGAGGAGTTGATCGCGG
>JAPYUD010000172.1:0-7009 GCA_029936215.1 Pirellulaceae bacterium
TAACAGCGAGTTTCTCCAGCTCCTGGAAGAATCCCGTCGACAGGGGCCCATCAGCTACATCAACTGTGTACGTCACCGGCCAGCGTCAATCGTGAAGGACTTTCCCGGCGAGAACCCACTGCACGCCGCCATGGTTCATGATCTTTACGCCACGCAGGTCCTGGTCGAAAAGGCGGAGCCTGATCATTTCAGTGCCCAGTACCATCGTACTCCCGAGGGGGTCATCGATATCGCCCTGGCCCAGCTCAAGTGGGAGAACGGTCCGGTCGCCTCGTTTGCCGCCTCCTATGCCACACCGGCTGGGATGCCACCACGCGGGTTCGACCGCACGGAGGTTTTCGGCGAGGGCTGGTCAGCTCGCATCGATCCCAACCCACGACCCATTGAAGTCTGGGACGAGCAGGCCCGCTGGCCGATGGCCCTGGAAATCCGGGCTGGCGAGGGTGCCGCGACCGGGATGATGGCCGAGGAATTACGCTGTTTCTGCCGTATTGCCCTGGGAAAATCGCCCGTTCCAGCAGGTGCCAGCTACCACGACGCCCTGCAGGTACAACGCTGGATGGAAAAGCTCGATGCCATCGCCGAGTGAAAAGACAAGATTGATCAATAATCCACAACCGATTACCCTAGTAGCATCTGTTCTCCACCCGCCAAGGACATCTCTCCCATGCTGACCTTCCGCAGTAACCGTTACCAGCTTTGCGACGGCGTTTCTCGTCGCGATTTCCTGGCGATTGGCTCGCTGGGAGTTGCTGGTCTGGGGCTGCCACAGATTTTGCGAGCAGAGGCAGCCCAGGGCATCTCGCGTTCCCACAAGGCGGTGATCAACATTTACCTCACCGGCGGTCCCCCACACCAGGACATGGTGGACCTGAAACCCGACGCACCGGCTGAAATCCGTGGCGAGTTTTCACCGATCGCCACCAACGTGCCGGGAATCCAGATCTGCGAGCACATGCCCAGGCTGGCCGGGATGATGGACAAGCTGATCAACATCCGCACCCTGGTCGGTTCGGACGGCCGGCACTCGTCTTTCCAGTGTGCTACCGGACACCCGTTCGCCAACCAGCCTAACGGAGGATGGCCGGAACTCGGTTCGACACTCTCGCGGGTCAGGGGACCCGTTGTTTCGGGAATACCGCCCACGCTCGACCTCTCCATGCACATGGAGCACCTCCCCTACAACCTGCCTGGTCCCGGTTTCCTGGGACAGGCCCATGCCCCCTTCAAGCCAACCGGGCCAAGTAAGACCGACATGGTACTGCCCGAGGTGCTGGTCAGCCGTTTCGACGATCGCCGCCAACTTCTCGCCGGCCTGGACGTGGTCAAGCGAAACCTGGACCGCAGCGGTTTTCCCGCCCAGGCGGATGCTTTTACCCAGCAGGCAATCGACGTACTCACTTCCAGTGCCCTGGCCGATGCCCTGGACCTGGAAAAAGAAGATCCCCGCATCCGCGCGCGATACGGGGAGGATGACCCCAAGGTCCTCCCCTACTCGGACAAGGGTTACCAGGCGATCAATTCCAAGTTCCTGCTGGCCCGCCGACTGGTGGAAGCAGGAGCTCGCTGCGTGACGGTTTCCTGGGCCGATTTCGACTGGCATGGCGGGAATTTTACTAACGGGAAAAAGGTGCTCCCCAAGCTGGACGAGGGCCTTTCCGCTCTCGTCATGGACCTTCATGAGCGGGGCCTCTCGGACGACGTCACGGTGGTCGTCTGGGGCGAGTTCGGCCGCACCCCCAAGATCAATCCGGGCGGTGGCCGGGATCACTGGAGCCGTAACGCCTGCGCGATCCTGGCCGGTGGTGGGATGCAGACCGGCCAGCAGATCGGTACCACCAACGCCCATGCCGAGGAACCGATTGACCGGCCGGTACATTTCAACGAGGTTTTCTCGACGATCTACCGCAACCTTGGCATCGCAGCCGACCAGCTGACGATCCAGGACCTGGGAGGACGTCCTCACTACCTGCAGGACGACTTCCGGCCGATCAAGGAGATCATCTAGAGGCGTTCTGAGGAACCGTCGGCTGTTCGATGAGGAGATGGCGGTTGACGGGAAGATCACTTACTTCCTGTTTCATCCCATCGGGCCAGGTGATCGTCAACTTGACCGGCCTGCGGTCGGTTCCCAGACCAAACGTTACCGGCAATTCCACCTGGGAAAGGTAACTGCGAGTGGGCATGACCCAGCGATGCTGGCTCCCCTCGTCCATCTCCAGGAGCAACTCGGCACCTATCGCATCCCGGTTCAGATCCCGGGCCCGCAGCTCGACCCGCAGGTAGTTGTGTGGCAGTGTCATTTCATTTCGGAACAGGCGGATGCGATCGTTATTGGTGGTAACCAGCATGTCCAGGTCCCCGTCCGCATCGATATCCGCATAGGCTGCCGCCCGCCCCAGGATGGGCTCGTAGATATCGGCCGCGCATTTCTCGATCGGCACCGGCTGGAACATCGTCCCGGATCCCCCGTGGTGCCAGAACAACTGGCTCGGTTCGAGGTAGTTGATTCCCTCCAGGCGGGAGCCTTCCAGATTATTGACATGCCCGTTCGCCTGGAACATGTCGAGGTGACCGTCGAGATCGTAATCATAAAAACAGAGGCCAAAGGTGGTCACTCGCATGGTCTCGCGAACAATGGCCGTGCGCGGTCCCTCGTCAAGAAACAGGAAGGGATCGTTCTGTGAGACATACATGACGGTCGGTTCCTTGGCCAGGTTAGCAACCGCGATCAGCAGACTGGGAGTTCCCTCGATCTGGCAGAAATCAATCCCCATCCCGCCCACGATCCTTCCCCGGTAATCCCAGCCAAACCCGGTCTCGGCACCGGCATCCCTGAAAGTTCCATCCTGGTTGTTGTGCAGCAGGAAGCTGCGCGTCTGATCGTTTGCAACCACGATGTCGAGCCAGCCGTCCCGGTCCAGGTCCACGAATATCACGCCCAGCGCCTTGGCAATCAGTTCATCCTTTTCCGAGTCCTTGATGACCATGCCTGCCGGACCGGAGACATCGTTGAAAGTCCCATCACCGTTGTTCTCGTAGAGCATGCATTGACCCCCACCATAGAAATGCGGGCCATGGTATGTCTTGTGTTTGGTATGGACCTTTTTCACCTGCAGGTCCTGCTCCGTCGTCCAGGTGGCATAGGTGCAGACAAACAGGTCCAGGTCTCCATCCTTGTCAAAGTCAAAGAAACCGGTGCTACTGGACCATGACGTCTCGGATCCTCCGACTCCGGCCTGGCTGGTCACCTCCTCGTACGTCCCCTTTCCTGTACACCGAAACAGCCGGTCCCTACCCAGCGATGTCACGAATATGTCCCGCCAGCCGTCGTTGTCATAGTCGGCCATCGCCAGCCCCATCGCATAGCAGGCGATTTCCAGTCCCGATCCGGCTGTTACATCGGTAAAGTGGCCCTTGCCATCATTTTCATAAAGCACGATCGAGCGGCCCTGGGCAGGCGGATCTCGATAGTCAGCAATCGGGCAGCAGGAGAGCAGAAGTATGTCCGGATCCCCGTCATTGTCGTAATCAAAAAAACCCCCTCCACTACCCATTGGCTCGGGCATAAACAGTTTTCCCGTCGCACCATTTTCATGGACAAAATCGATCCCCAGTTCTGCGGACACCTCTTTCAACTGCAGATCGGGAAACAGGCTGACATCAATGGAAGGAGCCGACGGGGCCATGACCTTCTTCCCTGCCACCGGGGGAGGCTGCGGGGCCCGCCGGTGGATCCACCAGGCAGTGCCAGCGATCACGACAACCCCAAGGATTGCCAGCAGCGACCATGGCAGCCAGCGGGACTGGACGGCTCCCTGCTCGTTCATGGCCTACCTTCCAGCGTGATTTGAGTGCGGGGAAAACACGAAATAGCCAGGCAGAGTAAGATACGGAGCACGGACATGTAGCAGCCTCGGCTGATTTTCTTATCGGCCAGCATTGATCATCAAGGTGAATAGCGATCCTGTCAAATCCGACCTCCGTGCTGGCCACCGGGCGACTCAGCCTTCGCCCCTGGCAGGAAGAAGACCTGGAGGCAGCCATTACTTTCTGTTCCGATCCGGAGGTGATGAAACAGGTCGGAAACGGAGTGCCCTGGAACAGGGAAGAGACACTCGCTTTTCTCCAGCAGGAGATCCAGCACCAGCAGCTTCATGGTTTCTGTCGCTGGGCCGTGGTGGAACCTGAGCAGGCAGCTCCCATTGGTTTCTGTGGCTTTGTCTCGGTGAGTGAGGGAATCGAGATGGGGTGGCGACTGGCCTCCGGTTACTGGGGTCGTGGTCTGGCAAGTGAGATTGCCGAGGCGGTTCTTCATCATGGACAGGAGACCCTCCAGCTTGGTCCGATCACCGCAACCATCCAGCATGGCAACACGGCATCACGACGCGTGGCCGAGAAAATTGGTTTTATCGAGTCCGAGATCCTGCTGCGAAATGGACAACAGATCGTGGTTTTCCTGGCACCTGGCTCCCGGCCAGCACGCCCCCCGCCAGATGACAGTTGAGCTAGAAGCCGCTGCTCGTTACGATCACGTACAACAGGACTTCTCTCCCCAGCGAGGATCTCACGATGACGACCAACCGACGCCAGTTCCTCAAGACAACGGTGATTGCCTCGGCACCTCTTTTTGTGCCTGCAAGCGCATTCGGAGCAAACGAGCGATTGAATATCGGCGTGATTGGCGTTGCCGGTCGGGGAGGAGCTAACCTGGGAGCGGTGGGAGGTGAGAACGTGGTGGCGCTCTGCGACGTGGACAGGAACCGGCTCGCAGCGGCTCACCAGCAGCACCCCAAGGCAAAGACCTACGAGGACTACCGCCAGCTGTTTGAAGAGCAAGACCTGGATGCCGTTATCGTCTCCACCCCTGATCACCATCATGCCCCGGCCACGATGCGAGCCCTCAAGCGGGGCCTGCATGTCTACTGTGAGAAGCCGCTGACACACACGGTCGAGGAAGCACGGCTGATTGCTGCCGAGGCAGCCCGCCAGAAGGTCGCCACGCAGATGGGGACCCAGAACCACCAGCACCCGGGTTACCTGCGACTGGTTGAATTGCTGGAAAAGGGAGTCATTGGTGACGTCCGCGAGGCGCACATCATCACCGACCGTCCTGGCAGATGGTGGCCACAGGGCCTTGCGGCCCCTACCCAGAAGCAGGAGATCCCCGGGCACCTGAACTGGGATGCCTGGCTGGGACCGGCCCCGGCCAGGGATTACCACGAATCCTATGTTCCTTTCAAGTGGCGTGGCTGGTGGCATTTTGGTTGTGGCGCCATTGGTGACATGGCAATTCACCTGATGGACCCGGCGTTCTGGGGATTGAAGCTGGGAGGTCCGGTACGCGTGACCTCCGCGGGCCCCCCGGCACACGTCGATAGTGGCCCCACCCAGATGGTCACGAAATTCCAGTTCGGACAACGCGGCACACTCTCGCCGGTCGATGTCTACTGGTACGAGGGAACCGCCGAGCCGGCACCAGACATTGCCGCCGAATTGCCAATGAACGGTTCCCTGTTTATCGGCAGCAAGGGGAAAATTGCAATCGCGCACGGTGGCCAGCCACAGCTGCTGCCGGAGAAACAGTTCGAGGGTTACACGCCACCGGAGCCCTACCTGCCCACTTCCCCGGGACATCACCAGCAGTGGATCGAGGCCTGCAAAACTGGCAGCCCGACAGGAAGCCATTTCGGTTACGCCGGCCCGTTCACCGAGATTGTCCTGCTGGGGAACATTTCCCACCGCGTGGGCAGGCCGATCACCTACGACCCGGAAAAAATGAGAGTCACCGATAACCGCCGGGCGAACCAGCTGCTGTTCAAGGAATACCGCAGGGGATGGGAATTGGGATCCTGAGGCAACCCTGCCGAAAATGATCTCACACCAGGAATCAAGTAAACCGCCAGGAGGGCAGCATGTCCAAGTACTTCCGGAGCGACATCCTTGAGGATGACAACAAGAACCTTCCTCTTAGCGACTCCTTCCTGAAGGAACTCGACTACTCGATGATCTTTGCCGCGGCGGTCTACCTCGGGTGCCTGGTCTCGAGTGCCTGGGCCCCGGGACGGAACCTGGTCCTGGTCCTGATACTCCCGATCATCGTCCTCTACCGTATCCGCGACGATGCCCGCAAGACGATCAAGAAAATGCAGAAACGCATCGATCAGCTGGAAGCGACCGCGGAGGGACTGGGCGGTGGATCAGGAGTGACCAGGAAGGTGGCGGCGGACAAGTCTGCCAGCTAGTCCGGAATTTCTTCTACCGCTTGTCCTGGACACGCGTGTAATCAGGCTGGGGCGTCTGGCCCGTGGCAACGTCCTTGTTCCACGCCTCCAGGGCCTCGAGCATCTGCTTCAACCGCTCTGGATGATCGGCAGCCACGTTACGGGTCTCTGCAATATCATCGTCCAGGTTAAACAGCGCCGGCCCTCCCTTCAGCTCCTTGGCCCGGGTGACAAGTTTCCAGGGTCCATCTCGCATCGCCACACCGTTCCAGAAAAGCTGGCGCTGGCCAAGTGACTTCCCCTCGAGCAGCAGCGGCAGCAGGTTCACACCGTCAAGCGGTCGATCCTGGCTGGCCGGCACGCCAGCCAGCTGGAGCATCGTGGGCATCAGGTCCAGGCTGATACTGAGCTGGTCCGTACGACTCCCCGGCTTGATCTTGCCTGGCCACCAGGCGATGGCCGGGACCCGGTGGCCCCCTTCCCAGACAGTCCCCTTACGGCCACGCAGGGGATCGCACCGCATGTGGGCAGCACCCCCGTTATCGGAAAAAAAGACGACAAGGGTTTTTTCTGCCAGTTGATAATGGTCAAGTGCGTCGAGAATTGCTCCGACATTCTCGTCCAGGGCCTTCATCATCAGGCGGGTCGTTGCATCCTGTGGCCTCTGCGGCTGCTCTGCCTTTTTCACCTTGTTCGGTCCACGACCAGGCTTGTTGTCCGGACCCTGGATTGGGGAATGGACCGCTCCATGTGGCACGTAAAGGCAAAAGGGACGGTCCTTGTTG
>JAPYUD010000173.1:0-7004 GCA_029936215.1 Pirellulaceae bacterium
CAGCGGCAGAATCCGCATGGCACTCTTGCCTCCGTAGGAAAGCCCGTAAAAGGCAATCCGATCACCGTCCACGTAGGACAGCCCCTTGAGCCAATTCACGATCTGCTGGTGCTGGGGAACGATCGTGGAAAAGAGCGTTTTCTTGAGCACGTAGCTCTTTCGCTGCAGCGTGCGAAAACGGTCCTTGAAAATGTAAAGGTTCTGGGGGGCAAAGGTGACAAAGCCTCGCTCGGCCAGCACCGTGGCAAAAGCGGAATAATACTGTGCACTCTGTTTACCAATCGTGTCCTGCGGGCGGCCTTCCAGGCCATGCTGGCAGACCACCACGGGCCGCTGCTCACCCTGCTTGATCCCCTTGGGAATCGTGATCAGGCCGTAGGCGATCACGTCCTCAAAGACATCCAGCACCACCTCGTATCGTGTCCACTTCTCCGTCTCCTCGGTCATCCGGGTGCGGGGATTGATGGGAAGCAACTCCAAGTCAAAGTGGCCAATGACCTCGTGGCGGAAATAGTCCCGGTAGGGTTCGACCGATTTCTCGTAGGCCTCCACGCTGCTGGTGTCGAGCTTGCTCATGTACTGCTTGCGAACAAACGGGCTCTCTCGCAACAGCCACTGGTTATGCTCATCAATTTCCGCCAGCTGGCGAACCTGGCGGGCCCGGTCATCCACCACCACGCCAGCCGGTTTCTGCAGGGGGGGATCGCTGACCTCGGCCAGTTTCAGTTCGGGATCCAGGGAGGAAAGCAGGGCCTGGAGAGCCTCTTCACTGGCAAAAGGCCCGGTCCCGTCACCACTTGAGACCAGCTGGAAGTTCGCCAGTTCCGGCTTGTCACCAAGCAGGGCGACGGCACGGGCCAGTTCATTCTTGACCACCCCGGGCCTGGGGGTATCGAGCACGGCCGGGGCTCCTCCCTCGCTCGGCAGATTCACCTGGGGACCCGCGGCGGCCTCGATAATGAGTTTTCGCGGCGCAACCAGCGTGGCAATCTCGGCATCCCCGAACTGGTCCAGCAGGCCAAACACGTTTCGCGAGATCGGTTCCTGCCAGATATCCTGCCGGGAATCGAAATAGCCGCTCACGCAGGCCACTTCGATCCGCTCATCGAGGGCAGCTGCATAGAGGGCCAGCAAACCTCCCTCGCCCCAGCCCATCACGGCATAGTGGCCTTCATTCTCTGGAAATTTCTGGTCCACCGCGTCCAGCAGCGAGAGGATCTTCTGGACCTCGTAGCCGATCAGGTGCCGCCCCAGCTCGTAGGCACTGCGGTAGGCAAATTCCCGGCTGGTCATCTTGGCACGACCATTGCGGGCCTCGTAATGACGACTGATGATCGAGGGAACGAATACCCGACAACCACTCTCGACCAGCCGGCGAGCGTATTGCTGCTCGGGCGGGAGTCCCTCGCTGAGGCCACAGAGCATCTCCGGCGTCTGGTCGGCATCCGGGATGACAATCACCAGGCTCGTGGGGGGGACGGGAATTATGGGCTTCAGCATCAGTCCCTCACCATGCATGTTGCGGAGGGATCTCCAGCGGATGTTGGTAACCGTGAACCTGCCTCCCACGGCCACAAAAGGGTTCCCATCCTTGACGATAACCTGGATCGCATCGATATCCTCCACCGTGGCCCGCTCATCAACCACACCGGTAATCTCGGCCAGGCGGGCGCGATTGGCTGCCACCGATTTGATATAAGCCTCCGGCGAGGAAAGGTCCCGCTTCCAGTGAGCAGCTCGCTTGTCAATCGAGCCGGCCAGTTGCCGAAGCAGGAACCGGTCGACTCCGTCCACCAGCTGGGACGTGATATCCCCTTCGAGTTTCAGCAGCTTCGTACCCGGATGGGGTTCCGCCAGGGCCGGGCGGGAGGTCAACAGCAGGGCAACAAGAAGCAGGCTCAATCGTAACTGGCTCATCAAATAAACTCCCCGGGATCAGGTATCGGGTCCTACCGTGGAAGGCTCCCCGGCATCCGAGCCACCAGTATGATGAATCTCCCCCGGCAATCAACAATTCCCTGCTCATGGCCGGTGCAATCGCCCCCTGGACTTCCCTATACTGAACCGGCGCACTCGCCATATCCCTCCAGCCGAGGAGAAGACCGTGCTCGCACGATACCTGCTTGTTCCATTGCTGCTGTTGGCGATGCCCGCTGTGGCCGCCGAGCCACTCGAGAACATCCCGCTGGTCGAGCGGCGGATTCCGCCTGCCGGGATCGAGGTGCCAGCGGCCGAGCTGGAAAGGCTCCAGCAGCGCCTGGTTGAGCTCCAGCAGCAGCTCGCCAAATACCAGGATCATAAGCTGGAGGCGGACGTGGCGATCTATACCAAGGCCGTTGCCTGGGCGCTGAAGTTCGGGGAGTTTTATAACAGCAAGGACACTGCCAAGGCCAACCGCCTGCTCGACGAAGCCGGTCGCCGGCTGGAGCTGATCTCTGCCGGGAAAACCGACTGGGCAGGCACTACTGGCCTGGTGGTGCGCGGCTATCGTTCCAGTATCGACGGGTCGGTGCAGCCCTATGGCCTGGAAATCCCCGAGGATTTCTCCCCCGACAGGACAACCCCGCTTTACGTCTGGCTGCATGGCAGGGGTGACAAAACCACCGACATGCACTTCATCGACCAGCGACAGACCCGCACGGGCCGGATTGCGCCGGCCGGCGCAATCATCCTGCATCCCTTCGGTCGCCACTGCATGGGCTTTAAGTCGGCTGGCGAGATCGACGTACTGGAATCCATCGCGAATGTCAGCAGTCGGTACTCGATTGATCCAAACCGCATCGTGCTGATGGGTTTCTCCATGGGAGGCGCCGGGGCCTGGCACATCGGCGCACACTACGTGGACCGCTGGGTTGCGATCAGCCCGGGCGCCGGGTTCGCCGAAACGGCCAGGTACAACAAGCTCACACCGGAGAACTACCCTGCCAGTTACGTGCAGCAGCTCTGGACCCTTTACGATGTGCCGAATTACGTCAGGAATCTCTTCAACGCGCCGGTGGTCGTCTACAGCGGCGAGCTGGACAAGCAGATCCAGGCGGCGCGGGTGATGGAAGAGGCCTACCAGAAGGAGGGCCGTGTGCTGCCACACGTGATCGGGCCTGGCATGGGGCACCAGTACCACCCCGATTCCCTCAAGCAGATCATGAAGCAAATGGACGAGGCCGTGAAGAAAGGCCTGGACCAGGTTCCCGCAGAAGTCCGCCTGCAAACCCGAACCCTCCGCTACAACAGGGTGCACTGGGTTGAGGCCACCGGCCTGGAGGAACACTGGCAGGACTCCAGGATCGATGCCCGCATGATCAGCAAGGATAAGATCGAGGTCACCACTCGGAATATCCGCTCCTTCCAGCTCTCCCCCTTTGCCGATATGTCTGCTGTCAATATTTTTGTGGACGGCGAGCAAGTGGCGTACTGGGGATCTGACAAGCCCAAGGATCCCGGTACCGCGATCCTGCACAAGGGAACCGATGGCACCTTCCGCTGGCTGGGACGAGCCCCAACGGGTGACCTGGGAAAACGACCTGGCCTGCAGGGACCGATCGATGACGCCTTCCTCTCATCCTTTCTCGTGGTTACCCCCTCTGGAAAATCCTCCAATCCGCTGGTGGAGCGGTGGGTCCAGTTCGAGCTTGCCCATTTCCTCCACCGCTGGGAATCCCTTTACCGGGGAAGTCCACGCGTCAAGCAGGACAGCGAGGTCACCCAGGATGACCTGGCCAGGCACAACCTCGTGCTCTGGGGCACCCCGGAATCGAATAGCCTGTTTCGCCGCCTGGCTGGGGAGCAGGGAAAACCCGGTAGCCACCCCTTTCCTCTCGAGTGGTCGGCGAAGACCGTAACGCTCGGAACGCAGAAGTTCAGTTCCGATCAGCATGTTCCGATCCTGGTCTATCCGAACCCGCTCAATCCTGACCGCTACGTGGTAATCAACAGCGGCCCCACACATCGCGAGGGCCATGACCGGACAAACTCTCTGCAGAATCCCAAGCTGCCTGACTGGGCCATTATCGACCTGTCTGAACCACCGACGAACCTGGTTCCAGGGAAGATCGTGGCGACCGGCCTGTTTGACGAATCGTGGCAGCCACGTTAACGAGCAAGGATCCGAGATGTCCTGCCCTCTCACGTTCCACCTGGCCGATGACGAGCAGCGGCTGGCCGCCTACCGCAACGTGCACGAGTTCTGGGATGGGGGAAGGACGCTCGAGGACCACCTGGCATGGCGATCCACCTCCCCCCAGCACAACCGGGCGCGCTGGTACGTGGGATGCCTGGAGGGAGAGGTCGTCGTATCGCTGGGCAGTTACCCGGTACGGTTACGTATCGGCAGCCACGAGACCGGGGGCATCATGATCGGTGCCGTTCACACCCTTCCCGAGCAGCGGGGAAACGGTTTTGCCCCGGCGCTGCTTGGCTGGGTGGAAAACAAGGAAAAGTCACTCCAGACCACCATCAGCATGCTCTTCACGGACATTGGAACCGAGTATTACGAACGCTTCGGGTACCGGGAGTGCCCCAGCTGGGAACTCCGGCTGGCGACTGGTGATATCGAGGCCTGCTGGCAACTGGAGCAGGTGGACCGGCGTGAGCAGGCGGATGAGCTGCGCAGCCTCTACCAGAATTCAACCCGCTGCGATGAGCTGGCACTGGTCCGTGATGAGGAGTACTGGGATTACATCTTTTACAAGCAGCCGGAGGATCTTACCTTCCTGGCAGAGGACGAAAACGGTGAACTGGCCGGCTACGTCCGTATCCGCTGTCGTGAGTCGGAGTGGGTTATCCAGGACTGGGGGCTGGCCACGCAGGCGGACGAGAACCTCACCTCGCTCGTGCTGGCCGTGGCTTCCCAGGCTAACCGGGAAGGCGTCTTGCAGCTGAGCGGCTGGATGCCGAGCTGGCCAGCAGGCAACCCGGCAATCCAGTTTGAATCCCGGGCGGGGCTCAACCACACGATGATCAAATCTCTTGATGGGTCCCAAGAATTCAGTGCCCCGGTTCTTGAAGCCGCCCAGCAATTGAGAGAAATTGACCACGTCTAGAGACGACAAATCACAAGGTCCCAGGAAAGCACCATGAACCTGTCACGCATCATTGCCGACACTCCCCTGGCAGAGAATATTAACCAGCTGCTTGAGGGCAAGGTCGAGATCCTCCCCTGGGACACGCCGGCAGGAGAGAAAGATGACTTGATCGAGGGAATCTACACCTATGGGCATGTAGCGGTAGATGATCCCCTGATGGAACGCTTTCCCGGTCTCAAGGTGATTAGTAATTACGGGGTTGGCGTGGACCACATTGACCTGGATGCGGCCCGTGCCCGCGAGATCCCGGTAGGCAACACACCGGATGTTCTTAACGGGGCCACCGCCGACATGGCCATGGCTCTGCTGCTGGCCGCTTCACGACGGATCATCGAGGGCAACACGTTTGCTCGTAGCCCGGAATTCACCTATTACGACCCGGGCTACATGCTCGGACGCGAGGCCCACAGCTCTACCATCGGAATTATCGGCCTGGGAAGGATCGGCCTCCAGATCGCTCGCCGTGCCAGGGGATTCGATATGACGGTCCTCTACCACAATCGCAACGAGCGGACAGATCTGCCGGAGGACCTCGGTGCGACCTATCTGTCGATGGACGAGCTGCTTGAGCAATCCGACTATGTCATCCTCAGCTGCCCGCTGACAGCCGAAACCGAGAAACTGATTGGAGAGCGGGAACTGGAATTGATGAAACCAACCGCCACGCTGGTCAACGTCGCTCGCGGGGGTGTTGTCGACACCGCTGCACTGACCGCGGCGCTTGAGCAGGGATCCATCTACCATGCCGGGCTGGATGTGACTGATCCAGAACCCTTGCCCCGCGACCACCCGATGCTGCTCCTGGACAATGTCACCATCGCACCTCACCTGGGCAGTGCAACCGAGCAGACCCGTCAGCAGATGGCCGAGATCTCGGTGGAAAACCTGCTGCTGGGTCTCGGCGGCGACCCACTCAGGGTACGGGTTTCCTGACTTCTCTGCTGGCGCTACTCATCATCCAGGAGATCCGCCTCGCGATCGAACTCGATGTTGCATTCCGCGCAGCGATCGGACGTCATGTAAAAGGAAACATAACCGTGGCAGACCATACGGGGATGTATCTGTTCCTCGAAGATCACCTCCTCGAGGAGCCAGCGCAATGCCCGTTCGGCAGAAAAATGCGGGCAGATGTTCACGCTGACACCCAGTCTCGCCAGCTGGGCTATCTGGTCACGCAGGGCCTCCTGGACCTGGGCGGGGAGCATTCCAGCAGGTGCTTCATGCGGGGGGGGTGACTCCAGCAGCGAAACGATCGGCACATCATGACTCCCGTCTCCCAGTTCGTCGAGAAACTGGTAGAGATGATCGATATCCGTTGTCCACGGATCACCTGCCTGGATCGTTGGGGATTCCCGTCCTGATGAGGTCTCCTCGGCCCCTGTCGTCACCGACGGCGACCAGGCCCAGCGAGCCGGGGGGATCGATGAGAAATCCAGGGGCGCCGCAGCAGTTGCAGACATGGATGGCACATGGGAATCCCGGAACTCGACCACGGCACGTGGCCACTCGATTTTCATCTGGCCATCCTGGCCGTACCACTGCACCACCAGCCGGCCTCGATCCGCCCCATCATCCGCAGACCAGTCGATATTCCCAGCCGCACCCACCTGGTGAAATGCCAGGCCAACCAGTTCGTCCTTGTCCACCAGGCAATCCGCTGAGACAGGCCGCTGGAAGAGCACTCGCTTTCCCAGCAGGCCCTCTGCGCAATTCCCGGTAATCTCCAGGATGACCGGCGATGCCATCCCCCGAAGCCGTAGCCAGCCATCAATCCGGTTATTGGTCGTGTTATCGATTTCCCCTGCAAGGCAAAAAGTACTCAGGTCGCGCGTCATGGCAATGATTCCCTTCATCTGGAAACGGGTGGGCCTGGTAAAAACAACTCCTACGGGCACAGTAAAGAGCCGTCTCTCTTGCTTCAAC
>JAPYUD010000638.1:0-1472 GCA_029936215.1 Pirellulaceae bacterium
CCACGTTTCAGGTTTCCAAATTTGCACGACCTTGTAGCGGCCGCACGGCCCTTATCCTTCAATGATAAGATGAGGGTCACCGATGGGCGCCAGAGAATCCAGGAACAGTAAGTCTGAAAAAGAGCATCAGCGGGTTGCGGAGATCTGCAGCAGACTGGATGAGGAATACCCGGATGTGAACTGTGCTCTTCACCATCAAAATCCCTTTCAATTGCTGGTGGCAACCATTCTTTCTGCCCAGTGTACCGATGTACGCGTCAACATGGTGACCCCCGCATTGTTTGAACGTTATCCTTCGCCCAAGATACTGGCTGAGGCCAGGGCTGAGGAATTACAAAAACTGATCCGAAGTACCGGTTTTTTCCGGAACAAGGCCAAGAACCTCATGGGGGCTGCCAAAAAGATGGTTTCCTCATTCAAGGGCAACGTCCCCGAAAGTATGGAAGAACTGCTGAGCCTTCCCGGTGTCGCCCGTAAGACTGCAAACGTCGTATTGGGGACCGCCTTTGGAATCAGCGACGGAGTGGTGGTGGACACGCACGTCAAACGTCTGAGCAATCGTCTTGGGCTAACTCATCAGAAAGATCCCACCAAGATCGAAAAGGATCTCATGAAAGAGCTTCCCAGAAAGCGTTGGATCCTTTTTTCGCACCAGTTGATCCACCATGGCCGACGTGTCTGCAAGGCCCGAAGTCCGCAATGCGGGGAATGTGCTCTCAACAATCTCTGCCCCTACTATCACGAGGTCTGAAGTATTATGCCGATAACCCAGGAAAACGGCAGTCGGGCATGAAATCTCCTTCCGGAACCCCACCAAGAGCCTTGACCATCGCCGGGTCGGACAGTGGCGGCTGTGCGGGCGTTCAGGCAGATCTCAAGACCTTCGCCGCCCTGGGAGCCCATGGGATGAGTGTGATTACCTCTGTCACTGCCCAGGACACCCGTCGCGTCTACCTATCCTCGGAAATACCGCTGGAGAACATCCAGAGGCAAATCGAGGCCGTCGTCGAGGACATCGGAGTGGATGCCATGAAAACAGGGCTGTTGCCGTCAGCAGCCGTGATCGGGCTGGTAACCGAGAAGATCAAACAATTCGAGATGCGATGTGTCGTGGTCGACCCGGTTATGGTGAGTACCGGAGGTGACCGCCTGGTCCAGGACGACGTGCTGGGAAGATTGAAAGCCGAGCTGTTTCCGCTGGCGACCGTGGTGACCCCAAACCTCCAGGAGGCGGAGTCTCTGGTCGGACGTGAGATTACCGGGAAACAGGACCTTCAGGAAGCCGCCCGGGAAATTTTTGAGCTGGGATCCCGGGCAGTTCTTGTCAAGGGCGGCCACCTGGAAGATCCGAATTTTTCAACAGACTACCTTTACGATGGCGACGAACTGACCGCACTGGTCGGACCACGACTGGACTCCAGAAACACCCATGGCAGCGGCTGCACGTTCGCCTCAGCCATTACCGCCTATCT
>JAPYUD010000174.1:0-5733 GCA_029936215.1 Pirellulaceae bacterium
CATATTTGTCTCTCCAGCTCGTCCCATCCCTTACCGCGGGAGCAATCACCAGCTGGCACTTCAACATCGTGCGGATGAATCAGCCCGGCCAGCACCTCGATGGTATCCACCACGCGTGGTCCGGACCGATTCAGCAGGGCATTTCCATCCAACACGAAAACCCGTTTGTCCTTTACCGCCGCAAGCTCTTGCCAGCGATCCCAGCCTGTCATCACCACTGCTTCCTGCAACGACCGCTCGAGGTTGAAACCACAGGGAGCGATCACGATCACCTCCGGATCCAGTTGCACCACATCCTGCCAGCGACAGTAAGCACTCTCGCTGCCAGCTTTCGCCAGCAGCGACTCTCCCCCGGCCATGGAAATCAGGTCGGGGACCCAGTTCCCTGCCAGCATCATCGGTTCGATCCACTCGACACAGGCGACTCGCGGTTTCCGTTTCTCCATCACCAGCTGCTGGATCACCAGCATTCGCTGCTGCAGTTTTTCAACCAGTTGTTCTGCCCGGTCCAGGCACCCTGCTGCCCGGCCCACTCGAACAATATCCTCCAGGATATCCTCCAGGCTGCTCGGATTCAGTGCCAGCACCGATGTCGCAGCGAGAACCGGTTGGGATTCCACCATGGCCATCACATCCTGGTAACGAACTGCACAGACATCACACTGTGCCTGCGTGATCACCAGGTCCGGTTCGATCCGGCAGATCTCATCCACATCGAGCCGGTAGAGTGCCTCTTCCGCTTCCAGCTGCTGGCGAACAGCATCATCAATCTGCTTGCTGGAGAGAGAGCTGGCCAATGTTGACCGGGTCACTACTGGCTTGACGGCCACGCCAGGCGGGTAATCACACTCGTGGCTTATTCCCGCGATCTTGTCCAGGAGCCCAAGGCAGGCCAGGATCTCGGTGGCGCTTGCAAGCAGGGAGACAATCCGTTGTGGAGCATGCATCGGGGATTCCCTTTCCCTGCCAGCAGGTTACTGGGACCTCGCCCCGCCCGTCGGATCAAATCCCTCGGGCAGTCGATCCATCTCGTACATCTTGATGAGTTTTCGCAACTTGAAATCAGCAGGAATCGTCTCCTCGACCTGTGCTAACAGGCTCTCGTAATTACCCACCGACTGGCGAAGAATCTCAGCTTCTGGATCATCCATCAACTGGGGGAACCGCTCGAAGATCTCTCCCCACATCACCCATGCACGTTCATACCCCGTGCGTGCTTTTTCGAGCTCCGCGTTGACAAAAAACTCATCCGCCTGGCGGACCGCCTGGCGAGCATCCGTTGCCAGCTTGAGTTGCTCGACCTCGCATCGCATCTTGAAGTAGTCATAGTTCACCGTGCCACGGCAGTACTCGGCGGCATAAGCAAGTTCCAGTTTCTTGGAAGCCTCGGCAGCCAGTTCCATGGCACGTAGCTTGAGGTCATCGGGAAATCGTTCGATGAGTTCCTCGTTGGTAATCTCCAGCTTGAACTCGGCATCATCGGCCTGGCGCCTTTGATCCATCGAGCGCATCGCTGCAGGCAAGGCCATGGCTTCCTGCTCGTTTTTGGTCAGCTGCTTTTCTCTTTCCAGCTGTATTTCTTCAAAGATCGCCGGGGCCATCGCAATAATATCGTTCCGGTAGTCTCGCACTGCACGACGGTGAATCTCGATGTCGTTCATGCGAACAGAGATACCGACGGGGGTCTGGATTTCCCTGTTCCCCAGTTCGTTCCATCCCTCGGCGGCACGGCGGTAGGCCTCACGGCCAAACTCATCAAGAAATCCCTCGTCCTCGATCGCTATCGCAAAGGAGATCAGTGTCTTTGGCTTGAGCGTAAAAAAGAGCAGGTGAGCTTTCCCCAGGGCCCTCTGGCCAAGCGGGTCGACGGCATTCTCCGACTTCTGGTACCACTGCCAGGAAACCAGCCAGTTATCCGGGGTTCCGGTTGGCCCCAGGGAACGACGAGAGAAAGTATCGATTCCTTCTTCCAGGGAAAGCGACTGATGAAAATCAATATCCTCCTGGAACAGTTCGCGAAACTGGATCCGTTCATCCGGCGTGCCAATCTTGTCACCAATGAAATTGCCCACGTTCTGCAGTATCCGGGGCTGGTCACGGTTGTAGTGTGTGCCATCGATGAGGAAGTTAATTCCTCTCTTGACCCAGTGATAACGCTGGCGGTAGTCATCGAATTCCGAAGAAATATTGTACGACAGGTTATGGGCCTGGAATTCCCACACCTTGAGAAAATGGGGTTGTAACTTCGTGATCTGGTTGAGCGTGGCACTGAGGTTATCGAAGTCCTCGGTCTTGTGATAACGGGCTGCCTTGTCCCAGAGAATATTCACTGCCACGCCGCGCATTCCAAAGGTCGCCAGTTGCATGGAAACACTGACCGGGTCAATGTCGCCAAGCTGGGCCTGTGAAAGCCCGTAAGATTCCCGCAATCGCGAGAGCTTTCCTCCGCTGCTGGATGTCGAGCCAGGCTGCCCCAGAACGAAAAGGGGAAACAACAACAGCATGATCGCGCTGATGTAGATGACCTTGCGAACGAATGGACTATTTCGGTTCATGCTGCAAACTCTCTTGTCCTGAGAACAAAGTATCCCATCACCGAGAGTACCAGGAAATATCCGAAGGTAATCACCATGTGACGGGCAATAATATGATGGCTAATATCGTAGCCATAAGCGACCTTTCGGATGGTATTAAATTCCGGGTAATTTGGCAGGTGACCCGATATCAACATCATCGACCGCAAGTAGACCCTGTCAGTCGTTTTCATCACCGCCGAGGTTCCCTCGCTGACATCCAGGTCCGTGGTTACTCCCTGCTGGGTCGTGTTCCTGAAAAGAGACTCCAGTGGACCACCCCCGGCAACTTCTCCTGAATGGACATCGGCCAGGAAGCCACTGAACATGCCCAGCACGATGGTTGCCAGCGTGGCCTTCATCGCAACGATACCGGTCAGGAAGGTACTGAAAAAGACGCCAAACAGGACTACCAGGACCATCTGCATCCAGAGTCCCAGGTGACACTTGGCGAAGTTCATCCAGAAACTGTTGTTCTGGGCCTTGAGGTAAACATCGGCCTGGGCCATGCCAAAGAACTGGGCCCTCTCCCGGCAACGAATCCAGACTTCAAGCTGTCCATTTTCATCGACCAGGTCCTCAAACAGGTTGAGTGGCTTCAGCTGGCCACTGACATCCTGGAACTTGAGTTGGTCCAGCCCGACAAATACCTCGCTGGCAGCAAATTCTGTCGCTGCAAACGGGATCGGCATGCACGCCTGGCGAGCTGGATCGGCATCCGGCTTCGGGTTCGGATTCCGCAGGATTATCTCCCCTGGAATCTGTGCCTCGATCTCACCCTTGCTGGTACGGAAAACCCGGATGTCCATTTCCAGCAGCAACCCCTCGGGGAATTTAGTCTCATCAACACCAGAGAAATTCCAGACCGCGGCACTCAGCGTGTTCCCCTCGATGTAACTGCGATAGGTCCATTCCTTGCCTACATTCAAACCGACATCTTCTGCCTGTCCTTCCCGGTTCCGGAAAAACAATTTTCCATAGATCGGCACGCGGGCCTGCAGGCTCCCCTGCGGTCGACCAATCTGCAGGGAGTCATCCTCCTTGAGCGTCACCTGGTGTCGATGTTCCTTCACGATCGGATCGGTTGTCCCGATGATCTCTCCGCCAATGACTGTCTCCTCGTCAACGAAAAAATCGTGACGATGGTGGGCATCCCGGCTGGTCTCACCACTGTGCCGTTTCAACTCGGAATCAAAATCGGCCGAGGTCGTCTCAACCTGGTGACGATGGTCCAGGCCACGGTGGACAAAGATCCCACTCACCACGCCCATCACGACCAGCAGGATGGTTCCCACGGTAATGAACCCCAGCACGCGGCCCCAGAAGATCTCCAGTGGACGCACCGGCTTGGTGGCAACCGTGTAAATCGTGCGGTCCTTGATATCGTTGGGCAGACTAAAAGCGCTCAGGAACATTGCCAGGGCGAGCACCAGGTAGTTGCTCATTGTCAGCACAAAGCCCAGGTAGAGCCGGGCCGGATTATCGCTCTCCACATCCAGCATCCAGCCAGCGAATAACATCACCAGCACAAAAACTCCAAAGACAACCAGCACGCGACGACGGAGTGATTCCTTGATGGCCAGTTGCGCCAGGGCAATCACTCGACGGGGCGAGACCTGTACACCATCTCGCGAGAAAAAACCGGTCACCGCCCGGGAGATAATGTAGATCGCTTCGGTCGGGCCATGCCTTACGACTGCGATGGCAAAACAGATGCCCAGTCCAGCAGACAAGAGCAGCAGCACTATCTTCGCATAGCTCCAGATCGCGAGCGGGAACCACTCGTTGAAGGTGATAAATTCACTGGGGTCAACAACCATGCTCTATTCATCCTGCCCGGTACCGGGAAATTCAACGGAGCTGTCTCATCATCACTTTTCGGTCATTTCAGCCGTCGATGCGGAATCACTCTCCCGGACAATCTTGAGGAACAGGTCCTCGAGCGTCGTGCTGGGATTCTCCATCGTCACGAGTTCTCCCTGGTGACGCTCGATCACCTGGCGGATCTCCTCTTCGGCCTCGGGAGTCAGGCCACGGGCCTGGATCTGGGTCACATCCTGGACGGAGAGCAAATCGTCGACTCGCCCGAGTTCCTTCAATTCTCCCTGGTGGAGAATTGCGATCCGGTCACAGACATCCTGCACGTCCGCCAGCAAGTGGCTGCACATCAGGACCGTCTTGCCCTGGTCGCGCAACTTGATGATCAGGTCTTTCATTTCTCGAGTACCGATGGGATCCAGCCCCGTTGTCGGCTCATCAAGCAGGATCAGCTCGGGGTCATTGATAAGTGCCTGGGCCAGACCAATTCGCCGCGTCATTCCCTTGGAGTATTCCTTCAACTGGCGTCGCTTTGCCCAGTTCAGGTCGACCAGATCGATCAGCTGCTGGGTACGACTACGTCGCTGGGCTGCCGACATGTTGAACAGGCGCCCGTAAAAGTCGAGCGTCTCTTCTGCATTCAAAAACTTGTACAGGTAGGATTCCTCGGGCAGGTAGCCGATCCTTTCATTCTTGCTCACGTCCGTCGAATTCTTGTCGAAGACAAGTGCCTGCCCACTGGTAGGAAAGAGCAATCCGAGCAAGAGCTTGATCGTCGTTGATTTGCCGGAACCATTGGGTCCAA
Source organism: Pirellulaceae bacterium (assembly GCA_029936215.1). GTDB lineage: Bacteria > Planctomycetota > Planctomycetia > Pirellulales > Pirellulaceae > SAT2750. Next base: position 5,197 of record JAPYUD010000174.1, read on the forward strand.
GCAGGCCGAAGATCTCACCCCGGCGGACCTGCATATCAAGCGCCTTGACGGCACGGACCTTGGGTCGTCCCCAGAAGTCCCGGTAGACCTTTGTCAGGCTCCGGGTTTCAATGATCACCTCACCCTCCGCACCTTCTGCAGGCGCGGGGGATTGCTGCTGATCACTCACGTCATCAGGGGATTCCTGCTGCTCCGAATCAACTGCTTCGGGTGTGTCCATGGTCATTTTCCAGAAAAAGAGCTTGTCTTAACGGATCCCTTCCAGAATCGGCATGCCCTGTCTGTTTACGTTACCGCTGACGTTCCGGTTCAGCAGCATCACGCACACCATCTCGTTACAGGTCTTATCTGATCCGCGAAGTTCATTATAAATAAGGTTACCTGATCCTCTTGTCCTGACGACAACAGGATGGGTACTCTCTATTCTGCCTTACACTACTGCCATTGATCCAAAAAAATTCATGGGCCAACAGCTCGAAACAGCGGATCAAATTGCCGCGCTGGCGTTTTTGTACGATCGTATCGATTATGAGCGTC
>JAPYUD010000174.1:5743-6991 GCA_029936215.1 Pirellulaceae bacterium
TTGGACCGGATGCACCAGTTGAACGAGCGGCTGGGAAACCCCGCTGCCACACTCCCCTGCATCCACGTGGCCGGCACCAAGGGAAAGGGTTCCACGGCCTGCATGATCCAGCAGATCACCACGCTGGGAGGATACCGCACTGGACTTTACACCTCGCCTCACCTGGAACGCCTGGAAGAGCGTTTCGTGGTGGACAGCCAGGTCTGCCAACAGGGACAGTTGCTACGATTGCTCGAGCAGGTGCAGCCGGTGGTCGAGGCACTTGACAGCGAATCTCCCCAGCAACAGGGACCGACTTTCTTTGACATTACTACTGCCATGGCAATCCTCTTTTTTCACCAGTCCCAGGTCGACTGTGCCGTCCTGGAAGTCGGGCTGGGGGGACGACTTGACAGCACGAACATCTGCCAACCAGAAGTCTCGGTGATCACCAATATCGGGCTCGACCATACAGAGCTGCTCGGCTCCACGGTCGAGGAGATCGCGGCGGAGAAAGCAGGCATTATCAAGCCTGGAACCCCCATCATCTCCGGGAGTCGTGATGCCGGCGCACGAGCAGTCATCCAGCAGATCGCAGACCAGCAGGGCGCACCGCTCCTGTCGATTGGCGAAGATTTCGATGTCCAGATGGATGCCCGAAACAGGTTTTCTTTTTCCGGCACGATTGCAGGCCGTACGATCTCCTGGAGCGATCTCCACTGTGGTATCCCCGGGCGGCACCAGCTGGAGAACGCGGCCGTGGCCCTGGCGGCGATCGCCCAGGTTGCTGACCGGTGGCCGATCGAGCAGGAGTTGATTCGGGAAGGGCTGGCGTCAGCCTATTGCCCGGCCCGCTTAGAATTAATTTCCGGGCAGCCACAACTGTTACTTGATGTCTCCCATAATCTTCCCTCGGTGAAAGCTCTCGCCAGTCACCTGGAAACGGAAATCGTGGCCAAGCGACGAGTCCTGCTGTTTTCCTGCAGTCGCGACAAGGATAGTGAGGGAATGCTGGCCGCACTGCTTCCCCACTTTGATGATGTTATCTTCACACGTTTCACCAGCAATCCACGTGCAATATCACCTGCGGAATTAAGAGAACAGGCGACACGCTGGCTTGCCGTGCACCCGGCCAGGAACTTCGACTGCCGGAACCCACGGCTCTTTGAATGCCCGGATCCCGCCGCTGGATGGACACAGGCCCATGAGCTGGCAGGCCCCGATGACGTGATCTGTATAGCCGGTTCCTTTTTCCTTGCGGCCGAGATT
>JAPYUD010000175.1:0-2253 GCA_029936215.1 Pirellulaceae bacterium
ACTGGAGCTTGACCCCCTGATTGATCGAGAGAGATGTCCCGCTTGTTACCGACTGCTGGATGAGCTTTCCAGCCTGGTCCAGCAGGTTGACCATGATCGTGGTCTGCGGCGGAGTATCGACCGAGTAATCGAGCCTGGAGAAATGGCAACCGGGTGGAAGAGAGAGTAGCTGCGTGGTAAACCGGCCAGTCATCACGTAAGCTCCCTCCTTCCGCGTCAGCACCAGGTCGTCGGTCCGGTTGGCGACCTGCTCGCGGGTTCCCCGTTCGATAAAGTAGCTGTCCTGGTAGGCCCAGGGGATGACATTTAGCCGCTGGTAGCTGCGGCGCCGCTGGAAGTGTTCGGTCTGCGGCCCGATTCCCCCTAGCTCAAACACGTCCAGTCCCCCGTATCCAGAAATGACAAGCTCGTTGGCTGGATCCTCGTCGATATTGGCAACCAGGGCATGTCCCCAGTAGCGTGCTTCCCCCAGGTCCAGCTCATCCAGCACGTTTCCCCTGGCATCCAGGGCCGAGAGCCTGGCGGTTGGTTTCTGTCCTGCGGTGGGGGAATACTGGCCGTGGGTCATTGCCAGGATCTCCAGCTCCGAATCGCCGTCCAGGTCACAGAGGATTGGGCACATATACATGTGCTGACCGTCATCCAGCTTCGGACGCAGGTCTCGCCGCCACTTGAATTTTCCATGCTCATCCAGGCAGTAAACCTCACCACCGAAGGTCATCCCGATGATCTCGATTGACCCATCGCCGTCCAGGTCAGCCGCGTTGGGCGTGTCCTCCCCGCTCAGGCCTTCCACCTTCCACAGCAACCTGCCGTCGGTTTTGAACGCATAGACGGCATCATGCGCGTCATCTTTCTTGTAATTGTCCACCGACTTGAGGATCTCAACGGAGCCATCGCCATCGATGTCGACCAGCACCGCGTCGGCACTGGAGGCGTTGTCGTTGGTATCGAAGCTCCACTTTGACTTGAGCGTGACCGGGTCATAGCGGTGGAAGCTTCCCTTGAGTGAGTGATCATCCCCACTGCCGGCGAACATGTCCCAGCGGCCATCGTGGTCGACATCCATGGCCGATGTATAGCAACCGCACTGCACCCATCCGGACCGGCGGCCGAGTAGCGTGAACGTGTTCATGTCCATGCGAATCAGGAAACGGCTGCGAGATCCAAAGAAGCCATCCAGCACCCCGTCGCCGTCGGCATCGAGGATAACCGCCGAGTTGCCCAGCTTGTGGTCCTCGGAGTCATAACTCTTTAGCAGCCTGCCGGCCGGGTCGAGCAGGTAAAGGTGGCCCGGACTGGAGACGGAGTAGAGAATCTCGAACTGGCCGTCCCGGTCCAGGTCAAAGACGCTCACCGTCTGCTGCTCACCCTTGAGCTTCTGGCTCCAGCGAATTGTCCCGTCGGCGGCATTAAGAAGTTGCAGGTTGCCGGTTTCCCGGGAGGCATAAAGCAGTTCCCTGGTGCCGTTGTCGTCAAAATCAACGCAGGCCTGGGCACCACAAAAGGAACGGTCATAAATTGTGTACTGGTGATGAAAGAGCCTGGATTTGAGGGGCCGTGTCACCCGTTGGCCGGTTACCGGCTGATCGGCACAGACCGGGACAGATAACCCGGCAAGGAGGACGAGAAAAAGACAATATCGGGCCATGATGAGCAAACCGGTTTCCAGGGACTTCTCTCCTAGGATACGATGTACAGAAGGTCGCTGCATGCCAGTTATTATTATCTTTCACCTGCCCCACAGGATGATGAAAAACGCCATTCCAACACGTCTGCTTGTCATGCTTGTCATGCTTGCCCTGTTGTTGCCCTGTCAGCTTCTGGCGGACGAGGCGGAGGATCATTTTGAGTCGCGTATTCGCCCGCTCCTGAAGAAGTCCTGTTTCGAGTGTCACCAGGCGAAACGCAAGGGAGGCCTGCGGCTGGATTCCCGAAAGGACATGCTGATCGGGGGAAAATCCGGGCCGGCGATTGTCCCTGGCGATCCGGACAAGAGCCTCCTCTTCCAAGCGGTTTCTCGTACCCACCCGCGGCTCAAGATGCCACCGGGCGAGCCCCTCGAGTCGCGCCAGGTTGAGGATCTTGCTCGCTGGATCCGGGACGGCGCCCCCTGGCCCGAGTCCCGCGTGGATTTTTTCCAGAAACAGATTTTCCCGGTGCTCAAGAAGGAGTGCTTTTCCTGTCACGACACCGCGTCGCGCAAGGGCGGCCTTCGAGTGGACTCCCGGCAGTTCCTCGTTACAGGTGGAA
>JAPYUD010000175.1:2263-6969 GCA_029936215.1 Pirellulaceae bacterium
GCCCCGCCATTGTGCCAGGGGATCCAGAGAAGAGCCTCCTGATACAGGCGATTCGTCATCAGCACGAGAAGCTCAAGATGCCGCCCAAGAAACAATTGCCCCAGTCCACGATTGATAATTTTTCCCAGTGGATCCGCAACGGCGCTGACTGGATCGAGCGGCCACAGGATGCGGCTGATTACGTGATCACCGACGAGCAGCGGCAGTTCTGGTCTTTCCAGCCGCTTGCGCACCCTGAGCCTCCACGGGTACGAGGGCTGAAAGATGCCAACCCGGTGGATCGTTTTGTCGTGGCCCGCTTGAAGGAGCAGGGACTGGTGCAGGGTAGGCAGGCTGATCCTCGCACGCTGATCCGACGCACGACCTATGACCTGGTTGGCCTGCCACCGTCGCCAGAGGAGGTTGCCGAATTTCTTGCCCAATGGTCACGTGATCCGGACGCGGCTATGGCCGGACTGGTGGATCGCCTGCTGGACTCTCCCCACTACGGTGAGCGCTGGGGTCGGCACTGGCTGGACCTGGCGCGTTACGCCGATACCGCCGGCGACGCCTCTGATTTCCCCATCCCCGAGGCCTACAAGTACCGCAACTATGTCATCGACTCTTTCAACAAGGACAAGCCATACGACCAGTTCATCCGCGAACAGCTGGCCGGTGACCTGTTGCCTTCTGACAATGACAATCAGCGTTGGGAGCAGACAATCGGCACCGGTTTCATTGCCATCTCCCGGCGGATTGGCGTCAGTCCCCAGAACCTGGGACATATCACGATCGAGGACACGATCGACAACATCGGCAAGACATTCCTGGGCCTGACCGTCTCCTGCGCCCGCTGCCATGACCACAAGTTCGACCCGATCCCGACCAGTGACTACTACGCCCTTTACGGTATCCTCGACAGCTCGATCTATCCCCACGTCGGTGCCGAGCATCAGCCCTGGCGGTCCGAATTCGTCTACCGGATCGGACGGAAGGAATCGGACGAGTTGCTCAAGCCCTACCGCGAGGAGCTCCAGGTCTGGAATGACAGGGAACGGGCGAAGCTGGAGGAGTACCGGGACTTCCAGCGGAAGAAGATCACCGATCCGAACAAGACCCGTGAGAAGGCATGGCAGGAGGTCCTGGCGATGCGCGAGGAGCGTCGTCCCCATGCCGAGGCCTTCCCGGACCTGGAGATTGCCTATGCAATCCAGGAAGGGGCGCCCCACGATGTCAGTATCCAGCTGGGAGGGAGCGCCGACAAGAAAGCCCAGGGGGCGACCGTGCGGCGAGGTTTCCTTCAGATTCTTGGAGGAGAGAAGTTACCAGACGATGCGGTTGGCAGTGGCCGCCGGGAACTTGCCGATTGGGTTGCCAATCCAGGAAACCCACTCACGGCCCGCGTGATGGTCAACCGCATCTGGCATTACCACTTCGGCCGCGGCCTGGTCGCCACGACCAGCGATTTTGGTGCACGGGGTACTCCTCCGACTCATCCGCTTTTACTGGACTACCTGGCCTCTTATTTCATTGAGCAGGGATGGTCGATCAAGCAGATGCACCGCCTGGTCATGCTCTCGCGAACGTACCAGCTCTCCAGTCGTGACATCCCGGCCAGCTCCGAGCTGGATCCCACGAACCAGTTTCTCTGGCGTGCGAACCGGCTGCGGCTGGATGCCGAGCAGGTCCGCGATTCGATCCTGGCCTTTGGTGGCCAGCTGGACCTGACGCCCGGTGGCAGGCACCCGTTTGGGCATCGCCTGACTTACTTTTACCGCCAGCACGAACCGTTCGTGGGCGACTACCCGACGCGTCGTCGCAGCATCTACATGATGCAGCAGCGGATCAAGAAGAATGATCAGCTGGACCTGTTTGACGGTTCCGACGGGAATGTCCCCCTGTCGGAAAGGAAGTCGACCACCACGACACTGCAGGCACTTTTCCTGATGAACTCCGAGTTTGCCCACCAGCAGGCTGTCGGAATTGCCAGGCGGATGGCCGATCTTCCGGCGGACGTGGCGACCCGTGTTAACTGGTCCTACCAGCTCATCTTTGGCAGGCCACCGAGCCAGCAGGAAATTGATCGGGCGGCGGTTTACCTGGAAGAAGTCCGGACTCTCCAGGGCCAGGATGCCGATGGGCAGGAAGAGGCGTGGGCCGGTTACCTGCGTGGTATGATAAGTAGTAACGAGTTCCTGTTCGTGGACTAGATTTCCCGGTGTGATCATGAAAACAGGCCGACGGCAGATGATCCGTTCGCTCGCTGGTGCCGGGCTGGTCCTGCCGGGACTGCTCTCGGAGATGCTGGCCGCGGACCGGAAAGATCCCCTTGCCCCGCGACAGCCGCATTTTCCGGCCCGGGCAAAGCGGGTGATATTCCTCTTCATGACCGGTGGTGTCTCGCACATCGACACGTTTGATCCCAAGCCGTATCTCGATCAGCACCACGACCAGCCCTACAACAAGAATAACTACTTCAAGGGGGCGAGCTGGAAGTATCGTCGCTATGGGGAGAGTGGGATCGAGGTCAGCGACCTGTTCCCACATATTGGCAGCGTGATCGATGAGATCTGCATGATCCGCTCGATGAAAAACATCAACGGGGATCACTTTGGCGCCACGATCGGAATTCATACCGGCTCGGCCACCTTCAATCGTCCCAGCTTTGGGTCCTGGGTCAGCTACGGCCTGGGCACGGAAAACAGGAACCTTCCCTCGTTCATGGTCATTTCGCCCGGGTTGCCCTACGGTGGCGGCCAGAACTGGGGGGCTGACTTTCTGCCGGTCCTGCACCAGGGGACACAGATCATTCCAGGCCCGGAACCGATTGCCAACATGCACCGTCGCACCCGCACGTCCCGCTTGCAGCGGACCGAGCTCGACATGCTCGAGTTCTTTAACCGGCAGCACCTCAAGGGACGGGAGGTGGATTCCAACCTCTCGGCCCGGATCCGGTCTTTCGAGACAGCTGCCGGGATGCAGCTGGCGGCGCCGGAGGCCTTTGACCTTTCTGGTGAGACGGACGAGACTCACAAGCTCTATGGCCTTGAGCCTGGGGACACCAGTTCCTTTGCCTGGCAGTGCCTGGTGGCCCGGCGACTGGCCGAGCGGGATGTTCGCTTCATCGAACTGGTGGACGGCGACACCAGCCTCGACAAGAACTGGGATGCTCATGCCAACCTGACCAAGTACGACCACCTGGCCCGCAATGTCGACCAGCCGATCGCCGCCCTGATCAAGGATCTCAAGGCCCGGGGGATGCTGGAGGATACGCTGGTGGTCTTCACGACCGAGTTTGGCCGCGGGCCGTATGTCCAGTCGCCGGGGACCAATGGCCGTGGACACTGGTCGCGAGTTTACAGTTCCTGGCTGGCAGGTGCCGGGATCAAGGGGGGTATGGTCTACGGATCCAGCGACGAGCGGGGTGACGATGTGGCCGAGAACGTGGTCGGTGTTCACGACTTCCAGGCCACCATCCTGCACCAGCTGGGGTTGGATCACGAGCGGTTGACCTATCGCCATGCCGGTCGTGATTACCGCCTTACCGATGTGCATGGCCGGGTGATCAAGGAAATCCTTGCCTAGCTGTCCCAGCGACTGGGGTTGATGCCCGCTGCCTCGCTTTCCATGTTGGGTGGCTTGTTTCCACCGTCATAGTTCCCGCGGCGCTGGTTCGGGTCGGTCATCAGGCGCTGGACCTCCTCGGGGAGTTTTTCCAGCTGCTCACGGTCCCAGTCCGGAACGGTTGCCTGCGGTCCGGCCCAGGCAGGCCGGTAGGCGATCGCCAGCATCTCGCGAGCCCGGTCCCCGGTGTTGGGGCAGTTCCCATGAAAGACGCGATGGTTGATCAGGACCGCTGAACCGGCCTTGGCTGTAACAACCACTTCCTCGGGGTGCGACTCGTAACGCCGGTAGGGATTGGCATCATCGTGCATCGAGAGGTGTGAGCGGGGGACGACGCGAAAGGGGGATACCTCGGGTGTCAGGTCATCCAGGTAGTAAAGCACCCGTACCATCCAGGGAACACTCCCCTGCATGCCAAAAATTTCCGACCCGTACGGTTGCCCGTCCGCGTGCAGGCTGATGCCGGGATGGCCTGGCTCGCTGATGGCATAGCCGTATCCCATCATCACCACGTCCTGGCCGAATAGCTTTTCCAGGAAGTTGATTGTTGGTCGGTGAGCAATCAGGTTGCTGATCGCCCCGCCTTGAAACTGGATCGCCGAGCAGCCCCGCTGGTGGACGCTGTAATCCACTGCCGTTGTTTCCAGCTGCGACGTTTCGGATTTCAGTCGGGCAACCTGGTCCGCATCAAGCAGGTCTGGCAGGACCAGGTAACCTTCCACTTCCAGGGACTGGATTTGCTGGCCGAGTGCCAGCTGGTGCCAGTCCTGTCTGCAGAATTGCTGATTCATGAGAAGAACCAATCGGTTGGTGGGAAAAGAGGTTTACTTGTCGTCCTTGTCCGACACGACCAGGGTCAGTTCACTTTCGGCCGCCAGGTCAAAGCGAAGGACAATCTCCAGGTATTTCTTGTCGTCGCTGAGATTGGCTGACTCCACCTCGCACTCGCCTGTTCCTGCCAGGTCGTAATGCCGGATCGCCGGAAGCAGTACCCTGGCACGTGCTCGCGGGAAAGCCTGCTTGTAATCGTTGGTGATATGAACGGTTACCTTGTGGGCCGTGCCGTCGCTGGCTGGCAGGGTACGGACTCGCAGGGGGGGAAC
>JAPYUD010000176.1:0-6969 GCA_029936215.1 Pirellulaceae bacterium
ACTCAACCTGGCAAGGAAGGCAGAACCTCGAGCTGAGCCAATCCTGCCACGTGTTCCTGCTGCCAGTAGCCGTCTTTCCAAGCCGATCTCGCTTAATTTCGCTCGCGAAACACCACTCGAGATGATCCTCAAGCGACTCGGCCAGGAAGCGGGCATGAAATTCACTGTCAACTGGATGGCAACTCACGCGGCGGGCTGGTCGGCCACCTCCCCAACCACGCTGGTCACCGACGAGACTCCGCTCTGGCAGGTGCTCCGGGTTTTCCTCGACTCGCTGGAACTGGATTACCGGATCGTGGATGCCACAACAATCCAGGTCAGCACGCCGGAACAGTTAGCAACGGAAAGCGAGGTCGAGCTTCACGACATCGCCGGACTGCTGAGCGAAAAACAAGCTGACGAGATTGTCATGCTGGTCCAGCAGATGCTGGGGCGCGACACGGCGGCTGGGTTGATCGTGGATCTCCCCAGCCAGCACCTGGTCGTTCGAGCCAGCCAGGCGGACCAGGTCCGTATCCATCAATGGCTTCATCCCCAGCCCTGAGCCATGCACCGGCCTGTTGCCTATCCGATCGTCTTGCCAATTGCCCCGGCAATGGCACGGCATTTATCCATCGTCACGGCGAACTGTTCAAAATCCAGCGACTGGTAACCGTCGCTCATCGCCTTTTCCGGATCGGGATGGACCTCCAGCATCAGGCCGTCGGCACCGGCAGCCACGGCAGCTGCTGCCATGTCCGGAACCATGTAGGTGTGGCCGGTTCCGTGGCTGGGATCGATCACGACCGGCAGGTGCGTTTTCTGGTGAAGGTAAATAACCGATGCCAGGGGCAACGTGAATCGCGTGTGGGATTCAAATGTCCGAATACCTCGTTCACAGAGCATCACGTCGGGGTTTCCCCGGTCCAGCACGTATTCGGCAGCCAGCAGCAGCTCATCCATCGTTGCACTCGGCCCACGCTTGAGCAGGACCGGCAGGCCGGCACTGCCAACCGCCTCCAGCAAGCGATAGTTCTGCATGTTACGAGCACCAATCTGGAGGACATCGGCATAACTGCTGACCAGTTCCACGTCATCGGTTCCCATCACTTCTGTGACCACGGCCAGGCCGGTCTCCTCGCGTGCGGCAGCGAGCATCTTCAGTCCCTCTTCCTTGAGACCCTGGAAGCTATAGGGACTGGTTCGCGGTTTGAAGGCACCCCCTCGCAGTGCTGTCGCCCCGGCCGCCTTGACTGCCCTGGCAGTACTAAGAATCTGTTCCTCGTTCTCGACACTGCAGGGACCCGCCATGATACCCAGCCGGGCTCCCCCCACCGAGAGACTCCCGGTACAGACCTCGGTCCGTTCCGGCTTGACTTCCAGGCTGGCAATCTTGTAGGGAGCCAGGATGGGAAGTACATCTTCCACGGCTGGACCGCTCTCGAGAGAGTGTTTTGCGTTCTCGCGTTTCTCCCCGATCGCCGCAATCACCGTCCGCTCTGTCCCCTCGATGACATGCGCCTTGAGGCCCATCGCCTCGACCTGCTGCACCATGTGCTGAACCTCCTCAGCAGAGGCTCCTTTTTTCATCACAACAATCATGGCGTCGTCACTCCCTCCAAAAAAACAGTGCTCAATCTTGGCCCGTGCCGGGGCGGGCAGTTATAAAAACCGAAAAAGCCCTGGTGACCATTCAGGTCAACAGGGCTTTTTCGGTGGCTCTTCTTACCTCGTGGCTAGAAGCCTCCCCGGGCCCTGCGACCATGAGGGCTAAACCAAAACCAGCGGTAATCAGAACGTCCTTCGATCATGTTTTCATTATGGCAGAGGGACTGGCTGGTGCAAGCACCGGTTGCGATCCAACAAACGTCGGATTGGCAACAGGGAACCATAAGACTAGAGATAATCTTCCCGAATGGGTGAGAAAACATCGAGTGCCTTGACCGCTGCAGGCCCGGCAACCGCCCGGTGGACAGTCCCACCGGGTATCCTCCACATGTCGCCGGCAGTCAGGGTCCTGGTTTCACCTCCGATGGTAAAGGTAAGTTCTCCCTCGATCAGGATCCCCACCTGCTCATGGGGATGGCTGTGTTCTTCAACCACAGCTCCAGGTTGAAATTCCACAAGCGACAACATCATCTTGTCAGCAGCGGCGGTGTAGATATCGACACCTGGAAAGATCTCGTGATGCGAACATTCGCTGGCCCGCGTGTAGTAGGACGTCATCCTCTCTTCACTCCTTTCTCTGGGTTTCTTTCTACCTGGTTACGATTCGAGGTGACCAGTCTGGTAGCTGTTCACTGATTCGCAACAGGCGGTTGTATTTTGCCAGGCGTTCACTGCGCACGATCGAACCGATCTTGATCTGGTCCGCGGCAACCGCCACGGCCAGGTCGGCGATTGTCGTATCCTCTGTTTCTCCGCTGCGAGCTGAGACAACCGTGCTAAATCCTGCCTGGCGAGCCATCGACACGGTTTCCATGGTCTCCGTCAGGGTACCAATCTGGTTCACCTTGACCAGGACACTGTTGGCAGCTGCCGAGACCACGCCACGTTGCAGCCGCAGCGGGTTGGTGGCAAACAGGTCGTCACCAACCAGCTGGACACGCTGGCCAAGGCGATCGGTCAAATGTTGCCAACCCTCCCAGTCCTCCTCTGCAAGACCATCCTCGATACTTGCAATCGGGTAGTCATCCACCCAGCTTTCCAGCCGATCAATCATCTGCTCACTGGAAAGCAGCTTGTTTCCTTCACTCCGCAGCCGGTACTGCCCCTCTTCAAAGAAATGAGTGGCGGCGACGTCCAGGGCAATCCAGACCTGTTCACCCGGAACGAGGCCGGCTTTCTCGATCGCCGCCACGACCATTTCCACGGCAGCCCTGTTGCCCGGCAGCCGTGGTCCGTATCCCCCCTCGTCCCCAACCAGTCGCCCCTCGTAACCTGACTCGTCGAGTAAAGCTCCCAGTCGACGGTAAATACGGACAGCCCATTCAAGCGAGCTCGGGAAGTCAGGTGCACCGACCGGCATCACCAGGACATCCTGGAATTCAATGTTCCCGCCGGCATGCAGGCCACCCGAAATCATGTTGATCATCGGCAGAGGGAGAACCGGTCGGGCAGGACCTTCCAGCTGCTGCTGCTCTTCAAACTGGCAGAACTGCTGGTGCAGATGTTGATAGAGAGGGATGGCACGGCTGGCAGCCCCTGCATGAGCAGCCGCCAGGCTGGTCGCAATCAGGGCATTCCCTCCCAGCTGGCTCTTCTGGGGACTGCCATCCAGCTCACAGAGCAGGGCATCCACCTCCACCTGATTATCTGCCGAATGACCCAGCAGCGCCGGACCAATCGTCTGGCAGACATTTTCCACCGCCCTGCGGACTCCATCCCCGTCATACCAGTCATCCCCGGTATCCCGCAGCTCCACGGCCTCGGCCGATCCGGTACTGGCTCCCGAGGGAGCGATCGCCTGTCCCTGTTGCCCGCCAGAGGTCGTGATCGTCACCTCCACTGTCGGGCGACCACGACTATCAAGCACCTCCCGGGCCCGGACCGATTCGATCGTCCCTGACGCCGACGGTTCTGTATCGGGCTGGATCATTGCATTATCCCTGGCAGCGGTTCGGGGATCAGAGAGCGGAAGCCCCGGAGAGCACCTGCTGGCAGACAGTATCCCATGAAACGATCTGCCGGCACAGCAGGTCGCGTCCGATTCTCCGTACCACCTCCTTGAACCTCTCGTCGAGATAATCCACCGGGCTCTTGCCATCCACTCGAGCAAGCAAGCAGCCTCCCAAGTGCCGGAGCGACCGCTCCTTCAGATCATCGACTGGCATCCCCTGTCCAATAATTTCCAGCTGCTGCCAGTAGCTCTCCTGGAAACAGGTGAGCAGCTCCCAGTAGTCAGGCGCCTGCTGACCGGCACGAAGAGTCTTGAGAAGCAGGTGTGTCTGGAAGAAGCCAAGGTCGAATGCAGGATCACCAAAATGCCCCACTTCGAAATCGATCAACATCAGTTGACTGTCATTCACGAGCAGGTTCTTGGGGCTCATGTCTCCATGTACCAGGCAGATCGGCTGTCGAGCGGTCTCCATCAGTTCATCAAGCTCACTTGCCAGTTCCGGGGCACCGCGAGCAACCTGGCGATAGTATGGATCCAGCCGCAGGTCCTCGAAAAACTGCTGGTCTCCGATCACCCTGGCGAGGTGCGAATCTCCCCAGCTTGCCCCATGCAAGAGACCGAGCAACCATCCCGAGGCGACTGCCACCCGGGAATCCAGGTGGCCGGCAAGCAAATCCTCTTTCCATGTCCGGTGTCCCACCCCCGCCGATTCCATCGCATAGAGATGCTCACTCGCATCGTCAGCAAGCAGACGTGGAACTCCAACTGCCAGGGGAAACGCCTGCTCTGTCTGGAGGAGTCCCTGGCAGGTCTTGAGCACCAGAACTTCACGCTCCAGCCTCTCGACACTGCAAAACCACGGTTCTTCAACGGCGAGCTGGTGCCGGGCCTGCTTGAGAACAAACTCCTTCCGGGAAATGCTCCCTCCGCCAGGTGATTCACGGTGTACATGCATCACCATGTTGGAGACACCGCCGGTCAGCACGCGGACCTGGAGCGGTTCTTCGGGAGAAATCCAGCCAAGCTCGGCGAGGATCCGGGCGACGTTATCCGAGTCGATTTCCCGCATCAGGATGCCTGGTTCTAGCGTGTCTTGCGGGCCCAGAGTTCCGCCACCTGTGCCGGGCTTCCCCCATAGACATCCGAGTCCGAGAAAGCGACAGCAAAGTCCACTCCCTCACGGAGTCGCACGAGGAGCAAATCGAATCGCTTGCCATCGGCCATCAGGAATTTGGCGAAGCTGTACGAGGCAACCATGCTGTCTTCGATAGGCAGCTTCCCGGTAAGAAAATCATCTGCCTTGGCCATCGATGCCCTCACGCGGCCTAGTTCATCATCCCATTTCTTTACGCGAGGGTCCTCTGAACCCAGACGTGAGGCAACGACCCGTGCCACTCCCTCGGTGAACCAGCCCGGCACCCCCTCCAGGCCAGCCAGCGTGACAGCTGCCAGTTGCTGGCCGACGAGCGGACCAAGCTGGTATTCCTCGGCTCGTGGTGGGATCACGGCACCGTAGGCATCGACGATGCTGTAACGCCAGTGCCCGCGCCAGATCCGGGGCAGGTCCCGTTTCTCGACCATCTTGCCGAACTCGCTGTAATCATACCGCTGGTCAAAGAAAAACAGCGTCATCCGACCCTTCACGAGAGGCTTGTTGGCAGGAGTCTTCAGCATGCTCGCTACTTTCCCGGCAGCCTGTTCAGCAACGGAACCGTACTCGGCCAGCGTGTTCTCGGCAAAGCTACCAAGCAGCAGGAAATTCTCGGTCTGCTCACGGGCAACCTCGATACCCGGCATCCCCAGTTTCCAGTTCTTCATCGCCAGTTTTTCGCGCTCGCTGCTCAGTTCCTCGTGCGTGGAACGCAGGGCCAGGGCCAGGGCAGCGACTTCCGTCATTGCCTGGCCAGGATTCGGTGCATCAAACCTGACTCCCTCCTCGATCCACTTCTCGATCATGGCAATCACATCGTCCGCAAGCGGATCGGCGCGGGCCGGCATCTGCTGCCCCCCCCCGGTCCCCTTGAGTTTCTTGATCAGCAGGCTCTCGGCTGGCTTGCCAGGCACCACCGGAGCTCCACTCTCGCCACCCCGCAAAAGGCCATCGAAGGTATTCAGGTTCAGCCGCCCGCTGGGGCGCCGTCCCAGTCCATGGCAGCCGATACAGTGCTTGACGAATACCGGCGCCAGGTCATTGGAAAAACTCACCGTCTCCTTGCCCGTCGCCTTCATCACCTCCAGGCGGGGAAGGTCCGCAGCCTCGACCCCGGGGGCCAGGCTCGCGAGACTGGCCATCCGATCCTCGGCATCGTAGATGGCTCCCTCGGTAATCCACTTCCGGAGCAACACGAGCTCGGCAGGCTCGATCTTCAATCCACCACGGGGCATGTCACCTGATTCGATCACCTCGATCAGTCGGCTGCCGTCAGCATCCTTGGGAAAAATGACCGTTCCGGCTGGCGGCCCTTTCATCAGGGCGTCGAAATTTGCCATGCTGAACATGCCTCGCACGTTACTGACATGGCACCGTCCACATTTCTTTAACAGCACCGGGGCCACCTGCTTGACGAAACTTGTCTTCCCGTCCGGGGTCGGGGGGCTGTCCGGTTTGCCAACTGCAGCCCCAGGGGCCTTCAATGGTGATAACTCCACCCCCTCCAGCTCCAGCAACGCGTGGGCTTTTTTGAGGGACTGGTAGACTCCTCCCAGCAGGGCGATCATTTCCTTGTCCCCGTCGGTCACTAGCTTGTCGAAGCGGGCCTGGACATCAGTAATCACCTTTCCCGACTCCTCGTAATTGCCGGCAGAGTAGAGATTGCCCGCTTTCTTGACCAGCGTCCTCAACTGCACCTCCGCGGCCCGTTGCTGCTTGGTGGGAGCCGCAAGCAGCAACGTCGCCATCATGCTTGTTGTCAGCACGAGGGCAAGCAATTGGCAGGGGCGGTGAGAAAAAAGCATCAGGAACTCCTTGCAATCTGGAAAAAAACAGCGGCCACCAGGCACTGCTTCATTATAGGTCCGACCTGGAAACGAGGGTAGTTGGACCTTTGATCAACTGCTGGTCTGGACCGTATCGAAATCCCGACTCGTCATCAAAACGTCGACCGAGAAGCACAATCAAAAGCGAGATGACGGCCAATACGGCGATGACAACAGAAATAATCAACTGGACTTTCATCCGGCGGCCACGTCGCTGGGATCGAGCCAGCAGGCTACGAGTTTGCCCCGCCTGCCGGCTTGTCGATTCCGCCAGCCCGGCCTCGATAGCCAGGTCGACGTGGCTACTACCACTTTGTTGTTCAAATTCTTGGGGTGGTCCTGAACTCGTACTGGAAAGAGAAGATCCGCCGACACCGGTGCTATCCCCACGGACC